>JAAZFB010000425.1 GCA_012511915.1 Clostridiaceae bacterium | reverse complement strand
GTGCACGGTATAATGATTTGCGTGATGCGTTGGGGAAGCTTGTGTTAAATGATGCCTCCCTTACTTTTGAGCCGGAAACATCAATAGCGCTCGGTTTTGGTTATCGTTGCGGATTTTTGGGCCTTTTGCATCTTGAAATAATTCAAGAGCGCCTCGAGCGCGAATACAATATTGAACTTGTAACAACGGCACCAAGTGTAATATTTAAAATAACAAAAACAAACGGTGAGGTGGTCGAAATTGATAACCCGACAAACCTTCCTCCCCCTAATGAAATCAGTTATATGGAAGAACCGGTTGTAAACGCTAACATAATTACCCCGGCTGATACCGTAGGTAATATTATGGAACTCTGCCAAGAGCGTCGTGGTATATTTAAAGATATGAAATATCTTGATGACAGTCGCGTATCAATATATTATCATCTACCACTTGGCGAAATAATTTACGATTTTTTTGATGCATTAAAATCAAGAACGAGAGGATACGCCTCTTTTGACTATGAAGTTATAGGTTATCAAAAATCCACCTTGGTTAAGCTTGATGTGCTTTTAAATGGTGAGACTGTAGATGCGCTAAGCCAAATAGTGCATTCTGACAAGGCGTATGATCGCGGCAGAAAGATATGTGAAAAACTTAAGGACTTAATACCCCGACATCTTTTTGAAGTACCGATACAAGCTGCCATCGGCAATAAAATCATTGCAAGAGAAACAGTAAAGGCGTTGCGTAAGGACGTGCTTGCCAAATGCTACGGCGGTGATATTTCGAGAAAACGAAAGCTGTTAGAAAAACAAAAAGAGGGCAAAAAACGTATGCGTCAGGTGGGGTCTGTAGAAGTGCCTCAAGAAGCTTTTATGGCGGTGCTGAAGCTTGATGAATAGCGGTCTTTATATACACATACCCTTTTGCATAAAAAAATGCAACTACTGCAACTTTAACTCGTTTGATAATATTAACCACCTAATGGACAAATACTATAACACCTTGGTGCAAGAAATACAAAACGATAAACCGGATGTTTACGATACTGTATTTATTGGTGGCGGAACACCGACCGCTCTTCCTCTTCCGCTACTATTAAATATTGTAAGTATTGTTGCAAAAGAGGGCTGTGAGTTTACCGTTGAGGTAAACCCCGCTACATTATCCGCAAACGGTTTTATGGAATTAAGGCAAGCAGGAGTTAACAGAATAAGCATTGGTTTACAGACAGCAATTGATTCGGAGCTTGCAACGCTTGGCAGGATACATACCTTTGACGATTTTTTGGTTTGTTATGACAACGCAAGAAAAGCGGGGTTTAATAACATAAATATTGATTTAATGTTCGGTTTGCCCAAACAAACCATAACAGATTTTAAATACAGCCTTGAAAGAATTATAAACTTACAGCCCGAACACCTTTCATGCTATTGTCTTTCAATCGAAGAAAACACACCCTTCCAAAGTATGCAGCTTGACTTGCCGGATGAGGAAGCAACAAGGCAAATGTATCAATTTTGTGCGAACCATTTAACACAAAACGGATATCACCATTATGAAATATCAAACTTTGCAAAGCCCGGCTTTGAATGCAAACATAATTTAAAATATTGGGAACGAAAACAATATTACGGCTTTGGTGCCGGCGCACATTCTCTGATAAAGCAGGTGCGTTTTGAAAACAGCGCCGATATATGTGAATATTTAAAAGGCAATATAAAAACCAAAACGGTACTTTCAGAAAAGGATATTAAAAACGAGTACATCTTTTTAGGTCTCCGAAAGACAAACGGGATTGACCTGACTGATTATAAATTGACATTCCGACAAGACTTTTTACAAGAACATAAAGAACAGATATCAAAATATATAGAGTATTGCTCTGTCCGCGACAACAGGTTTTTCTTAACCTTAGACGGACTTACCGTATCGAATACAATAATCGCTGATTTTTTGGAGTGATGGCTTCTGAAAACCCCCATCCTTCTGTTTACAACTTGCGTAGTTTCCGGCGTTTTGCTTGGTATAACACTTACACCGGATTTACTAATAACACTGTGCACGCTACTTATTTTGGCAACAATAATAAAAGCTATCAGAGGTAAAAATCTGATTGGTGTTGTTTTGGTTTCCCTATTTTGCATCTGTATTATGCGCGGAGCCTTTATCAAATATTCTAACTTCGGAAAATACTTGCCCTTTGAAAATGAAAAAGTGCTTATTACCGGAGAAGTTACATACATTGCCCCTACATCAGTTGAAGTTAAATGTCACAGCATAACAAAAGATAATGCCGTACATAAAGCAAAAGGCAAAATTACGCTAAATATATACAATAATAATAACGATATACAAATGCGTGATATAATTACATCCGAGGGAGTGTTGCATCTTTATGAGCCAATGCCCTATTGGGGGGAAATGGGCAGTCGTGTTTTTTATGCCTCCAAAGGCGTTTTTGCTTATCAAAACACAAGCAAAATCAGTAAAATCGGAAATAAGCAAAAAATTGTAGATGTCCTGCTGTGGGCTCATATAGCAAGAATACACATTAAAAACACTATCGACAGCTATCTCCCCGGCGATGAGGGTGCTCTTATTAAAGGTATATTAATAGGGGATAAACAAGATTTCTCCGTCGATTTAAAAGAAGCATTTCGGCTTAGCGGGTTATCCCATATTGTAGCAGTTTCCGGTCTGCATATTTGTATCTTTATAGTTTTTATTAGCTTTAGTACCTCCTTTTTTACATTCGGCAAAACAAAGGCCGTTTTTATTTTACTGTTTATTCTTTCATATATCGCCTTGGCAAACTTTCAGCCTTCTGTGCAAAGGGCGGCTATAATGGCGATATTCGGCTTAATAATGTCAAATGTAAAGCTAAGAAAAGACTCCTTTTGCGCCATTATGACATCTACTGCATTATTGGCAATTATTAATCCATATTTGATGCTTAATGTCGGCTTTCTGCTTTCGTTTTCCGCTACACTTGGCATTATTCTGCTCGGTGGCATGACAAAATTTAATTTAGCGGGTGCAGGTATTGCGGCATCCATATTCACCGCCCCGATTATTGCATACTGCTTTAATACAATTACGTTTGCCGCATTGTTTACAAGTATACTCATATCCCCGCTGGTTGTTATGGCGTTTTTATTGGGCTTAATTATGAGCGTTGTACCATATTCGGGGGTGTTATTATCCCCAATACTATTTTGCATAAGTCATGTTATGATTTTAATTTCTAAGCTGTTTGCCTCGTTCAAGTTTTTAACGATAGATGTGGCATCACCCCAACCTGTGATATTAATATGCAGCTACATCTGTATATATTTGATTTACATTGTGCTTATAAAAAGAAATGAAAAAGCTAAACTTAAACTAACCGCATTAATACTATCCCTTTTATTAATATATTGGGGTGTTTTTGGTATTATTTCAGCCAACAATGCCGAGATCACTTTCATCGGCGGCAAAATCGTCGATAGTATTTACATTGAAAGCCCAAATTGTTATAATATTATCATCGGCAAAGACAAATGGCGCGACATTTATTACTTTTTACATAAAAAAAATATAAAAAAACTTGATGCGGTAATATTAACCGGCAAAACAGATATGGCTATGCTAAACTTTCTTGCAGACAAAATTGAAATTTGCAGCCTATACGTGCCAAACTATACTGTATTTGACGCATCTAATTGCAACATATATATTTACCAAAATTCAGAATCCTTCGTAATAGACAACATACAATTCGATGGGAACTATATCGGCACGGAAAAAGCAAATATAAATTTTACATGTTATAACACATCTGTTATTACTTCCGAAACTGCAGGTTTTGACATACTATCGACTAAAGAAACAATATTCGTTGCAGCGGATAACCAAAAAGATACGCAAACAGCAAGCTTTGCGGTTACAGGCTCAATAACAAAGCCAATCTTTACGGTTGCCGAAAAAAATACACAGCTGTTAACAACATATAACCACGGCAGCATAACTTTTAAAATTAACCAAGATGGCATAACTAATATAAAAAAAACAAGAATAAGCAGATAAATGCACAAGAAAGGCTTGAATTACATGGCATTAACCGCAGCGGCTCTTAACATACAATTAAAAAGCGAAATAAAGAGGGTCTATCTTTTTTTCGGTGAAGAAAAATACCTTCACAACCTTTATGCCGAAAGAGTAAAAGATAAAGTGCTACAAGGACCTTTTGCCCAGTTTAATTACTCGGTTTTTGAAGATGGCACCTCCTCTTTTGAAGATTTCTCCGCACAAATCAACACATATCCGCAAATGTCGGAAAAAAAATTAATTTTGCTTAAAAATACAGATTTTTTAACGTCAACCGCCTACCAAAAACCAATGGAGGCAATACTAAAAAACTTACCCGAATATATTGTTCTGGTTTTTTCCGAGCCGGACAGTAAGAAAATTAAAAAAAACTTGTTAAAACTAATCGAAACCCACGGTTCAGTAGTGGAATTCGCTAAACAAAGTACAAGCGACTTGCGATCATGGGTCTGCAGGCGCCTTGGTAAATCCGGAAAACGAATTACCAACGAAAATGCACAACTCTTAATAGATATGTGCGAGCGTGATCTTTTACGATTAGAGACAGAATGCGATAAACTTATTTCCGCGTCCGGCGACATCGAAGCAATATCTACCGAACTTATAAATGATATGGTTTATATGTCGCTTGAATTCAGTATATTTGCAATGGCGGACATGCTTTTATCGGGCAATGCCAAAGGTGCATATAAAACACTCAATAAGTATAAAATTGCTAAAGAACAGCCCACCTTTATTATATCTTTGATATACTCACAACTATCCATGCTTTATATGTTTAAACAGCTAAAACAAAACGCGGTGGAATACCTGCCCCCAAACAGAAAATTCTTGGCGAACAAGTTATCAACGCAGAGCCGCAAACATGACGAAGACAAGCTTCGTTCGGCGATGAGACAATGTGCACAATATGAAGACAAAATAAAAAACGGACAAATCGAAAGTTGGACCGCTTTAGAGCTTATTATGGCATTTTTATTGACATAATAAGCGTATTTTATACTAAATATTAATTTTTTGTGAACATTTTCGCAAAAATATAATTTAACTTGCAATTTTTGTGTTTTAGAGTTAAAATATAACCATATGTTAATGTTCAAGATAGAATCAGGGGGCTCTTAATATGCCAGCAAGGATGTTTCAAGCGGGTATATATGAAATGCAGAATTCATTAGGGAAAAGGACGGCGGGTGTTCTTGACGAAAACAACAGTGTTATAGCAAGCAATGATGTTTCTGTCATCGGTGAAGTATGGGAAAATGTCTCCGAAAACACATCAAAAGCTATCGAATTCTATACCTTTGATGGTAAAACCTTTAAAAAGCTCGGCAAAGGAAATCAGTTGGATTATACTGTATATTGTGAAGGCGAAGATGATTATGCCAAAGGTTTTGTAGGTATTATATCCGTTGCATTATCACAACTAAAACATTATTACGACGAAAAATACGATAAAATAAGTTTTATAAAAAATATTCTTATCGATAATATATTAGTGGGCGATGTTTATCCAAAGGCAAAAGCGCTTTACCTCAATACAGAGGCGTATCGGGTGGCTTTTCTGATTAGAACTGTTAACGAAGAATATGCTTCTCACGATGTCCTTTCAGGCCTTTTCCCCGATAAAAACAAAGATTTTATCATTGGCATAAACGAAACGGACGTTGTGCTTGTCAAAGAGACAAAAGAGGACGTTACGTTGGGCGAACTCGAAAAAATAGCCTCTACCATTGTAG
>JAAZFB010000424.1 GCA_012511915.1 Clostridiaceae bacterium | reverse complement strand
CCATTGTATAGGTGCAGCACCACGATACTTAGGCAAAAGCGAGGCATGCAGATTTACGCAACCGTATCTCGGAAAATCGAGCACATATTTGGGTAAAATTAAACCAAATGCCACAACCACGATTATATCCGGATTGTATTTTTTTAATACTTCTAAAAATTTACCGTCTTTTAATGTTTGTGGTTGAACAATTTCTATATTACGACAAAGCGCCTCCTCTTTAACCGCACTGCAACATACCATACCGCCACGCCCCTTGGGCTTATCTTCTTTTGTTACCACACAGCACACCTCGTGCTTGTCGAGCAGGGCGTTTAAGCAGTTAATAGCTATTTGGGGGGTGCCCATAAACATCACTTTCATTCTTCGGTCCCTTTCCTTCTTTCTGTTACTTCTTCCGAATCGCAGTATTCTGTAACCCTCTCGGTAAACAAATGGCCGTCTAAATGTTCCAATTCATGACAAAATGCCCGTGCTAAGATACCCTCACCCGTCATTTCAAATTCTTTCCCATTTCTGTCGAAAGCACGCACAGTCGCTGTTTTGGGACGCACCACATATCCCCACTTCCCGGGAACGCTAAGGCAACCCTCAACATCGTTAACAGTTTCGTCCGAAAGCTTTATAAGCTGTGGGTTAATGAGTTCGATAACCCCCTCTCCCTCACCCGCATCAACAACGACAACTCTCCTTAAAACGCCAACCTGCGGTGCAGCAAGCCCCAAACCGTTTGCCTCATGCATCGTTTGAGCCATATCTTCGAGCAGGGTAATTATTCTGTCGTCAATTTTATTAACCTGTCTGCATTTTTTATTAAGTGTCTCATCACCTATTTTTAATATGTTCCTAATAGCCATATTGTTATCACCGTCCTTATTATAGTGCCTAATTCATCGAATTTGGATTTATATCAATAGTTAAATTATTTTCACTATTAGAATGTTCCTGCAGTATTGTTTGCAAAAAAGGTAAAAGCTTGTTGGTATCCCTGCACTTAAGCAATATCCGCCACCTGTACTTATTCTTAATTCTTGCATACGGTGCTGCCACAGGCCCTAACATAGCATGGCATTTTCCTTTTAATTTTGTCGCTATAGCGACAAGCTCTTTTATTATAGAATTCTCGTCTTCCCCTTGCATTAGGAGCATTACAATATCACAATAAGGCGGAAAAAACAACTGCTTCCTAATTGCAATCTCATGCTGATAAAATTCTATATAATTATGCTCTTTGGCAAGCCTTAAGGCGTAATGCTCCGGCTGGTATGTCTGTATAACCGCACGCCCCAAGAGGTCTCCCCTGCCTGCCCTGCCACACACCTGGATAAGCTGACTGAAAGTTCGCTCTGCCGCGCGATAATCGTCTGTGTTAAGTGCTAAATCTGCCAAAATAACTCCCACCAGCGTTACATTGGGAAAGTCAAGCCCTTTTGTAACCATTTGCGTACCCAATAAAATTGGTATGTTTTCACGCTCAAACTTGCGAAGTATTATTTCGTGAGAGTTTTTACCGGACGTTGTATCCCCATCCATGCGGATAAAACTATCCTCACCAAACAATTTTATTATATCTTCTTCAATTTTTTCCGTACCCATCCCCATATAACGGATATACGGACTGTTGCATGAAGGGCATTGCGTTGCGTTATCCCGCTCAAACCCGCAATAATGGCATTTAAGCCGCCCGTGGTATTTATGATAGGTCAACGATATGCTGCAATTATCACAGGTAAGCACCGTACCACAAGAGCGACACATAACAAAACTGTTAAAGCCTCGCCTATTATGAAATAATATTGCCTGTTCGCCGTTTTTAATGTTTATTTCGAGTTCAGCTAATAATTTATTGCCAAACACCGTTTTATTCCCAAGCTCAAGCTCGCGCCTCATGTCCACTATTTCAACTGCAGGCATATCAGAGAAATTATATCTGTTTTCCATTTCGAAAAGCTTATACTTGCCGCTTTCTGCTTTGCAATATGTTGTGATAAGCGGTGTTGCACTGCTCAGCACCACTAAGGCGCCCTCGTTTTTAGAGCGTTGAATGGCAATTTCACGCACATGATAATACGGTGAAATTTCCGATTTATATGTCCCCTCATGTTCCTCATCTATTATTATTATGCCAAGGTTGTCAAAAGGTGCAAAAACTGCCGAACGCGCACCAACCACAACTTTCACCGACCCGTTCAGGATTTTTTGCCATTCATCATACCGTTCACCTAATGACAGACCACTATGAAGCACCGAAACTAAGCCGCCGAACCGTCCGACAAACCGTTCTGTCATTTGAGGCGTAAGGGATATTTCCGGTACCAATACTATTGCACTTTTACCCTTG
This sequence comes from Clostridiaceae bacterium, assembly GCA_012511915.1. Lineage (GTDB taxonomy): Bacteria > Bacillota > Clostridia > Monoglobales > Firm-18 > JAAZFB01. Next base: position 199 of record JAAZFB010000424.1, on the reverse strand, counting down.
GCAATAATATAATCAATAACTTGAAGAAACACTTCTGTTTTACCGCTGCCCGTTACACCGCGGATTAAGCAAGGGGTTAAATCTTTATTGTCAAATGAGGATATAAGATGGTCTATTACCTTCTTCTGTTCGGCTGTGGGCTTTTTTGGCTTTGTTTTCTTATAATGGCTTTGATTGTATGCATCTCTGGATACTATCT
>JAAZFB010000423.1 GCA_012511915.1 Clostridiaceae bacterium | reverse complement strand
TTTGCAGATTGCCATTGATGAACACAAAACCTTTCTACAAGATTATGAAAACGGAGGTTTTCCCCTCTCTCGGTTTATGCACGATGTCCTGCTGCATAAGCCGGATACCGTTTCCATCATCTCCATTGATTCACAGGATCGGTTAATGGAGATTGCAAAAGTAGTGGAAACACCTGCCGATGACCGGCCGGGAGAAGAAATGATTTCGGAGGTTGCTCCACCACCAAACAACAATAGCGATTTAAGCGGTGAGGGAATTATTATCCGTGGGCATGGGAAAAACAGCGAAGATATTTCAAGATTTATCTATCAAATTTCAAGGCTTGATTATATTGCAAGTGCCAACATTACAGCCATCGAACAGCATTTATTAAATGATGAGCCTGAAAGTATCTTTGAAATAACGGTGATTGGAGGTGCAATAAATTGAAGCTGACAATGCGTGATAAAGTAATTGTCTTGTTCCTGCTCTTAGCCATGGTGATTTACGGTGGTTATCAACTTCTTTGGCTGCCCCTTGGCACAAAAATATCGGAGTTGGAAACTACAAAATCTCAAATTGAGGGGTTGACCGCTGATATTACACCGCTTTTAAAGCAAAGTGAAACACTTCTTGACGAGCAAAGTCGGCTTGAAAAATCGGTTGATGACATAAAGGCAACGCAAGCTAAAACTTTGACAAAGGAAGAATTTTTGTTGTACCTTGGAAAATCTGCTACCTCAAATGGAGTAAAACTTTTAACCTTTAATGATTTCGGATTAGAAGAAAAGGGCGGCATTTATAAAGCCAAATTTGATTTTGAAATACAGGGCAATGCCGCAAATATCAACAGCATTTTATCTGCCATTGACCAAATGGACGTTAAATACAGCGTATCCTCCCTCTCCTATCGGCAGGCAAAGGATTATGATTATTTAAAACGGTTTTTTGATAGCATGACAAAACTTCCTTGGTATCAGGTGGCTGAAAAAACAGAAGAACAGCAGGAGGAAATTCAAGAGCCTTCGGATGAATCCATCTCAAATAATGATATGAGGTTGGCAATAACCATTAGCTTTTTCATGTTTGAAAAGCCTGATGTGGCAAACAGTTTCATGGCACAATCGGAGGGGATTTAATGGAATATTTTGAATATAAGGTGCGAAATGCTGTAAGTGGAAAAGTGTCAAAGGGAATTATGACAGCAGATGATTTGGAATCCGCAGTAGATACCCTAAAGCGGCGTGGCGAAAACATTGTAGAGATTGATTATTTAAAGGACTTTATGAATTTAAGAAAGTTGTCTTTTAGCTTATCTACCCGTATCAGCAAAAAAATAGCGGCTGAATTTTACACCATGCTTTCATTTATGTTGGAAGCCGGGATGTCCCTCCATGAATCGCTTATAACCATACGGGACTCCAGTATCAGCAAAAAGCTCAAACGCTTATCCAGTGTAACCGCCGACGAGGTGAGAAAAGGCGAGGCACTGAGCGGAGCAATGAAAAGGTCGGGACTATTTCCCCATGCAAGTACCGAGCAAATTCGGGCAGGCGAGGAATCCGGCACAGTAACCACAGCATTAAAGCGGCTTATTTCACAAACAGAAAAGGAACTGGAGTTTACGGGAAAACTTAAAAATGCAATGGTGTATCCGATTGTTATTTGCGTTGTGATGGTGGCTGTGCTTTGGGTACTAATGACGGTTGTTGTGCCTTCCCTATCGGCAACACTGATTGAAATGGGCGGAGAACTGCCTCTTATCACTAAGATTGTCATAGGCACATCCAACTTTATGTCGGCGGCTACTCCCTATTTAATTGTTATAACGATAGCAGGAATTATTACATACAAAATACTCATTAAAAACAGCAGTATAAAGTATAAGGTGGATACCAACAAACTTAAAATTCCTATTGTGGGAACAATGCTTGAAAAAATTGAGTTAAGCCGATTTTGCCGAAACCTTTCAGCAATGCAGGCAAGCGGAATTACCCTTGTAACATCACTTAAAATCGTAGATGCCGCAATTAAAAACACCAATATATCAAGAGCCATTCACAAGGCTTGCAGATTGATTGAAATATCCGGCATGAACTTAGGAACAGCCCTATCAAAGTCAGGTAATTTTCCAAGTTTGATGCTACAACTTATTGAAGTGGGCATTTCCTCCGGACAGATATGTGATGTTTTGGATAAAATCGCCCTCCAATATGAAAAGGAAGTAGATTTTAGCTTAAAGCGAGTAACAAGCCTTATTGAGCCGATTATGATTGTTAT
>JAAZFB010000044.1 GCA_012511915.1 Clostridiaceae bacterium | reverse complement strand
CTAACCGAAAGATCGGCGATAACTGGAAAGCTAGTATTGATGAGGATTTTAAGAAGCGAAGCAAAAGCGGAAAAAAAGTTCACTAGCCAACCGGCTCGACTGTTTAGTCAGGAGGCGACTTCTGGCGACGGCTTGTGTTAATGCGAGTCGTAGGCGCAGCAATCTGCCGAATCACTCCACTCAAAAGGCTTTTCTGTCGTTGAGGGGCAGGCTTAGGAATTGAGCGGGAATCTGCTGTAAAAGGTGGTACCAGAGGAACCGGTCTCATAATCGATCCTATTCGTTGCTATGGCCAAAATATCTTTTTAAGTCATATGAATGTTGATGTCAACCTGTATGGTGCCATTACCCTACCACCAATTTATTTGTCTTCTTAAGATATTTGGCCGGAATAGGGCGGTGCAGTTTCCATATAACGTTCATAGGTTTGGAGCCTTCATGTTTCACGTAATCAGCCTGTCCCAGGAACGTATATGGAGCCGCTCCGGAAATATCGCCTTTGAACTCACGCACAAAAAGAAGTATCCTACTGCCCTTCTGGCGGTGGTTTATATAACGTTGAGCAGTTGGTGATGCTTCTGCTGTGGTGCTCTGGCTTTGCCAGTGAAACAACCATTCATTGATAGAGTAGTCGTTATACATCGTAGTGGGCGAATAATCTTTATCAGCTTTATTCAGGGTCACAAACAAAACATCGAGGTCTTTTTCAGGTAGGTACTTAACACCTTCACGTACGGTATTAGGCTTCATAAAATCCAGCGCTACCAGAATCTGATCACGAGTATAGGTACAATAAAGGTCCAGCGGGCAGTCGAATCCAATTTCGACCGATTCGTCGATAAAATCAATACGATCCAGATTATACTGCAGCAGTTCAATCAATTCCGCATAAAGCACCGGACTGTTTTTAATCTGGATTAGCCCGTCCAATAAATTGTCAAAATTGCATTCATCAACAGGTTTCTGCCATACCGTAAACTGAAACATTTGCATCATCCGCTTCTCTGCCGCGGTTAACATGCCTAAATCTATATGTTCTATACGAGGGAAAATATCTAGTAAAAAGTTGATCCACCGTCTGGAGTCTATGGCACAAATCCGAGAAAAGGCCTTTTTAAGCACCTCTTCCATAGGTTCATGAAAATCGTCACGCACTTTAGCCCGCACGCAAAGTCTGGAAAAACTATCTTGCCTGTAAATCCGGCGCACATCCAAGTGATGGTATGCTAAAAAACTAGCCATAGTGAGCGGCATTCCACTGTCTTCTGGGAAAGAAGCCAATCGTGATATAAGCCAGGTTCGGGCGGTATGTGAGTTTTGAATGTTACTTAGAATGTATTCTTCGGCATAGCGCTCCAGCTGAATATAACAGCCTTTGGGCAATGAAGCGAAGCCGCTTCTTATTTCCTGTGCAACGGTTTTATTAGTATGGGCCAGCAATGCCGCAAATTTGTCCTCAAAACTGTATCTTTTATGAGCCTGACCAATAAAATCGAGTACAGTTAAACATTCTTTATTATCAGCCAAACGCAGTCCCCTGCCTAGTTGCTGCAGAAAAACGGTCAGACTCTCGGTGGGGCGAAGAAACAGCACGGTGTTTACTTCGGGAATATCAACCCCCTCATTATATATATCCACTACGAAGATAAAACGGATTTCACCGCTAACCAGCTTGCGTTTGGCATCATGGCGCTGCTCCTCCGGGGTCGTTGCCACCAAACAGATGGAAGGAATGTCGTGCTCATCAAAGAATTCGGCCATGAACCGGGCGTGTTCAACCGACACGCAAAAGCCCAACCCCTTTACATCATCTATCTCAGTAATGTATTTTTCTAAAGAATTTATGATATGCCGGGCTCGCTTGTCCGCCACTGCCCGGTTGAACGTGTACATATTACTCAGCTCCGCCCTGTCATATCCACCCCGCGACCATTTTAACTCATTTAAGTCCACGGTGTCGGTAACGCCGAAATATTGAAAAGGGCACAATAGTTTGCGGTCAATGGCCTCCGGTAAACGAATCTCAGCTGCAATGCGATTATCAAAATAATCTAATATGCGTTGGCTTTGGCCATCCATGCGCTCGGGAGTAGCAGTCAGTCCCAGCATAATCTTAGGCTGGTAATAGGTGAGCAGTTCGTGGTAGGAGGGAGCTGCTGCATGGTGAAACTCATCCACAATGATAAAGTCGTAATAATCAGGCGAGGTTTTGGTACAGAACTCTTGTGAGTTGAAAGTCTGCACCGAAAGAAACAGGTGATCTATGCTAGCTGGCTTATAATTACCTACAAATAAATCACCAAAGTTCGGATCCTGAAGAACCCCTCGAAAACAAGCCAGGCTTTGCTTTAATATTTCTTCCCGATGGGCAATAAAAAGCAAGCGGCAAGGCTGGCCCGGATTATCCTGAAGAAAGCGCTTGTAATCAAAGGCAGAAATCACTGTTTTGCCGGTGCCGGTAGCAGCAACAATAAGGTTTCTGTAGTATCCGCGCACCGTACGCTCGGCCTTGAGCCTATCAAGAATCTCCTCTTGGTAGGGATAAGGTCTTATATCAAAGCCGAAATAGCTTTCCCCGCGTTCAGCGCTATACTTTTCAGCTTTAAGGGCTTTCTGCAGACGCGTCTTCTTATCCTCGCCATAATCCTCAAACTCGTATAAATTCCAATAGCTCTCAAAAGTAGCACCGATCTTACGGATTGTCTCTGGCAAATCCTGAGCGGTAATCTTAACATTCCATTCCAAACCGCTGGATATAGCTGCATTGGAGAGGTTTGATGAACCTACATAAGCAGTCGTAAAACCTGTATCGCGGTAGAAGACATAGGTTTTGGCATGTAGCCGGGTGCGCTTGGTATCGTAGGAGACCTTGATGGCTGTATTAGGCAAAAGACGCAATTCTTCTATGGCTTTGAAATCAGTAGCACCCATATAGGAGGTAGTAATTATCCGCAGCTTTCCGCCCCGGCGGGTATATTCGCGCAGCTCATCGATAATCAGGCGTAAACCACTCCACTTGATAAAGGAAACCAACATATCGATCCGATCCGCCGAGAGAATCTCCTTTTTTAATTCCGTGGCCAGGCTAGGTTCGTGCACAGCACCGGTGAAAAGTGAGCTTTGGGCGATGGAAGTCTGAGGGCGAATAATCTGGGTGTTTTCATTCACCGAATTAATGCTATTTCTCCTATCAAAAAGGGCTAGCAGTTGATGAGCAGGCTGATCCACTGACAGCCCACCGAATTCGTCATCTTTGGTTTCGGTGACAATAGTTTGAATGATCTTATTAGCCAGGTCTATCTGCTTATCAATATCTTCTTTGCCATATTTAACATTATCCAGGCTTTTTTCGATAATTCTGGTTAAGTATTTTGCCAATATTTTGGACGCTTCCGCTTTATCAATCGGTTCAATGGTTTTGATCAAGTCCGTGGCTTGTTCCAACTCCTGGCCTAACCGCTTATAGATAACCTGTTCGTATAAACCTTTTTTCAGCATAAAGACATCACCATCAGTTTCTCGACAATAGGATAATCCGCCGCTGCCCAATCTACGCAATTCAGCTCCTCCGGATAAAGCCATTTAAAGTCGATATGTTCTTTGCAGACGAACTCTTTGGATTCGACATGACATACGTAGCTGTGCATGGTTAGGTCAAAATCAGGATAACTGTGATTTACCGTCATGAAAAAATCTTCGTAGGTTATCTCGACCTGTAGGTTCATTTCTTCCCAAAGTTCTCGCCTAAGGGCTTCGGTCTTTGTCTCCCCGGCTTCAATCTTCCCACCGGGGAATTCAAATTTATAGGAAATATACTCTTGCTCCGCGTAGCCGCGCTGCATGCATAATATCTGCCCATCAAAAACTATAATGGCAGCCACAACTTCTATTTGTTTCATAGTTCAAACCTTCTTTTGCAGTTTATGCCAGTATACTAGCATTCCAGATGAATCACCATATTCTGCGATACTCATGCAAAAAGCGAAAACTCGTGACTCATTATTGTCCTAAAGGATTAATAGCCGGTGGTCTTCAACATCACAAGTCTCTCGAATGAAGGTAGGCTCTTTCAGATTATCGGCCTGCCTGAACCGGTTTGTTGAGTTTATCGAAAAATGCTGATATCTCACCCTCAACAAGTTAGTTCTCAGTAACAGTGATCGATTGTTCTCTATCAGAACAGTTAATTTCTCAATTCGTTATAAATATGCTAAATCCTCCCATTTTGCAATCCAACGCGAGGAGATTTTCGCTGATAAAGGCCATGAAAAGGTAGCTGAGCACGAGTTAATATTCTGGCCGGTACAGAGTTCCTGGAATAAAAGGAGATAATCAATTAAAACCTTGGTTTAATTTTTCTCGCGAATCAGATCATAAATATTGGTAAAGTCATGTTTGGCGAAAATCCTCGGAACTGGGTAAACGGGATTGGCTTCCTTATAAGCCTGTTCAACCATGACTTCGATATCCTTCTCCTGGATTCCACTGATTTTTTTCGGGATCTGCATACTTTGGTTCATCATCTCAATAGCTTAAGAACCTTCTGATAGGTTCGACAATATAATCTATACATTCAAAACTCCCCTAACACTGTTATCTGATAATTCAAAGATATGCTGCCCCAGCTTCGTTTTATACTCGGGTATACTTATATCTTTGGATCTCCGCAAACGGTCAAAATTATGATCGCCCCGGTTTCTATGTTTCAAAGCGATGGTTCCCTCTAACCAAAAGAAATCACCAGGAAGAAAATGTTCATCCTGGTGATTCGCAGTCGATTTTTATCCTATTGTATATACTCGGGTAGTTCCAACTGATTG
>JAAZFB010000422.1 GCA_012511915.1 Clostridiaceae bacterium | reverse complement strand
GTTCAGTTACCGAGCTGCGAAAGAATCGCCTTTTGCAATAGTCACCACGAATGGGGTGTGGGCACCGCCCACTTTTTCAACTTATAGGAAATTACGCAAATTCAAAAAGTATGATATAATATTAAATAATTAAAAACAGGCATAAGAGAAAAAGGGAGTGCATCCCCGAAAGAGTTATGTAGTTTTTAATTAAACTCTGCTGAATGAGAGATGGTTAAGAGGAACTGAAACAAAAATAGAAATCAAGCAGAACTAAAGAACTTTCTGTGAATTTCAATCAGCGGAGTGCCTTTGTGGCAAATTTCCAATACTGTCATGGAATGACCGCACTTGCACCAAAGAGGGTCATATCCAAATGACAGCAAAAGAGACGTTCTCCATGCATTTAGGGATGCATGGAAACGTCTTTTTTCTTTGGGAACAGCCAAAAAGAGCTTGTCAGAGTTTTTGTGGTGTTTTGCATAAACACCATAATATCTAATCATTTTAAAATGCTTATCGGGTATATGAATAATGAGCTTTTTAATAAACTCGGTGGCTGGAACAGTTTCGACAACTAACTCATTATCTTCGTGACGATTGTAATGAAAGGTAACAAAATCACCATCATAATTATCAATGCGAGAAGTGGCAATAACGGGTCTGCCTAAATATCTGCCAATATATTTAATAACATCCTTGTTGTTATTAAGAGCAGGCTTAGCATAAACATAGAAGCCATTAGGACAGTGCTTGTATATATACGCTTTTGTTTTTTTGAAAGACTTGCCGATGCGAGATTCCAAAAGGTTTAGTAGGGCAGTTCTGAAGGAATTGCGCAGGAAATTATAGTTAAAATGCTTAAGAGGACGCCAAACAGTATTGTTGCCAACAGCGCCCTCTGAAAGCAGGACGTGAACATGAGGGTTCCACTTAAGGCTTCTGCCGAAGGTGTGAAGAACAGAGATGAAACCGGGGGTAAAATCTTCGGATTTATTCATTTTGTAGAACATACTCAAAATGCAATCACGGACAGCGTGAAAAAGACAGTTTAATAGCCTTCTGTCCCTGCGAAAAAAGGGCGCAGTTCCTCGGGGATTGTGAAAACACAGTGTCTATGGGAGGTGCGAATCAGTTTAAAAGACATAGTAGTAGAGCGTCGAATGGAATATAGATTACCACAAGAAGTACAAAAGCGGCTCTTGCAACGAAAAGGGACATATTTAAATGCTCCGCAATGCTTGCAACCATACAAAGCAAAGCCGTAATTGAAATCTCCACAATGAAGCATTTTTTGGACATTCTCAAAGACGGTATCACGAATTGAAATACCGCTATCAGCAAGCGTATGAAAATGATCTTTAAAAATTTGCTGTAAAACATTCATGTTTTTATTGTATCACAAAACTAGAAAAAGAGAAACCCCTAATCCCCTCATGATTGAGGGGCAGGGGTGTTGATGTGTGACTTGTCACACTTTTTTGTTTCATAGGAAATTGCGCAGAATGTTTAGTCACCGTGCTGCCTTCGTGACAACTTACGCGGTTCTTCCCGCGAAACAGGTGTGGGCCTTGCCCACTTTTATATTCTGGCTACTCCCGTTTTTCTTGCGGCCTCTGAAACGGCCTTCGCAACGCTCGGCTTTACTTTATCGTTAAACGGATCGGGAATAATATATTCCGGCG
>JAAZFB010000421.1 GCA_012511915.1 Clostridiaceae bacterium | reverse complement strand
ATGATTTTTTGCTGAGCAAGGCATGGGTTCTTTTGAATGCTTTTTGCATTCAAAACGGTTCCATAACGATGCTCAGTGGAAAATCAGCCGAAAAGATTGCGCTATATTTGATTGAATTTAGTATTATTATAATCTATTCCCAAATAACAGACGTGTTTGAATAATTTGGGATGGATTTTGGTGCGTCTTATTCGGTCTCATGGTAAGCGCGCAAAAAAATACTTTGAGCCCGGAAAGGCTAACGGTAGAAATTATGATTAAAAAACACATTTCGGTTATTCTTTGTTTTGTTTTGCTTTTTTCTGTAGCAAACGTGGCATTAGCAGAAGGACAACCCACTATATCTTCATATGGGTTCATGACAGCACAAGGGGAAGTGATAATGCAACTTGATAATGAACAGCAAATTAGCGGTTACGTTGAAATCACCAACAATAGTATGATTGCAAATAACAACATAGGTGAATTGGTAGTAGAAGTTTTTCAAAATGACGAATGGCAATTAGTGCAAAGCATATTGCTTGAAATAGACGAAAACACATCATTCAAGAGAATTTGTACGCAGCTTATTAATGTGCCTGTGACAGAGCCTGTTTTTAGAATATACATAACCGGGCCTCAACTAAAGCCCGAAATAATTATTTCCAAGGACAATGACCTTCCTTACGCCGCACAGGACGGTATACTTTATGCGGATTCTATCAGCATGGTAAAAGCTTTTGGTCTGATGAGCGGGTATCAGGACGGAACTTTTGGGGCTGCAAAAACATTTACCCGTGCCGAAATGGCTGTAATTTTGACACGGTTCGCAGGGAGTGAATACTTAGAACCGTCCAACCGTGGTGAAACTCCTTTTACCGATGTACCGGCGGATCATTGGGCAAGTGGGTATATAAACATTGTAAGTCTGCTTGGCATTATGCCCGGTGTTACACAGGAAACCTTTGAACCCATGTCAAAGGTGACTTTGCGGCAAGTGGTTGAATTATTGGTAACGGCAGTTGGATATGCCGAAACGGTAGGGCCGCTTGGCGTTATTAAAACGGCAACGGACATTGGTATTTTAGACGGTATTATCATTGAAAACTATGATTTACTGGTCAGCAGGGGGATGCTTACCAAGCTGCTGACAAATTCATTGGAAGTGCCGATTATAAAGGATGGAATTATACAAAATGGCACAGGTAACACTGCATACATATCAACCCTGTCAGATGTTTTTAAAATATACAAATTAAAGGCATCTGTTATACGATCATATGATTTGATAAGTTCCAATAAAGAAAACCAAGTTCAAGTTGAAATTTGGAGTTCTTATTGTTCGATATACGAAAACGATATTTTTTATCCGGGCACCTTTTTTGATGTTGATGCAGGCGTTACAAACATTAAATCATTAGTTGGTTATAATGTAATACTTTACGTTTTATCTGATGATACATCTGACGATGATCCTAAAGCTCTTTACGTCAGAAAAGATTTGGCAGAAACAGATGAAATAACCATTTCTGCCAGTGATATTGAAAGCGTTACAGATTTCGGATGGGATTATTATGAAATACGATACTGGCCTAGCGAAACGGCAACCAAAACAGAAATAATTCGTGTTGACACATATATTAATACATACCTGAATTATCAGAGATATATGGGAGAATTGCTCTACATTCTTGGTTCGGAGGGGAATAATGTCTACGGCACAGTAACCTTTATACTAAATGATCCTCAAGGCACAGAATATGATTATGACACTGTTTGTGTATTGGATTATGAAAATGCAGTTGTTGACTTTGTAGATACCACAGCAGGCAGAGTTACCATGAAAGAGGGCAATACAATTAATTATGGCGAAAATTATACTTATGTATCTGCTACTCTTTATGATGAAGCCGGAAATCAAATCGAATGGTCAACAGTACAGGAAAATGACGTTATTTCAAGCTTAATCGCACAAGAGGGTGATAGAAGGGTTTATACTTCTACCTT
>JAAZFB010000420.1 GCA_012511915.1 Clostridiaceae bacterium | reverse complement strand
CTGTTAAACCGTTCCTCACGCGGTTCTATTTGTGTTCCTATTTTCCTTATAGACCCACTTGTTTTTGTGTTACTTACATCAAATTTGTAGTTTTGCATTTTTTACCTGGCATCTCAATGAGTTTGGCAATCGCTTAATACTAATTTGAATAAAATATTATTATAATGGATTTTCCGCAAATTGTCTAACTTTTGCTAACATGTTTTGTACCTGATCCTTTAGAACATAGTATTCGGCTATACCGTTAATCTTAATAGCAACATATCTATCCTGATATGGTATGCCTTCGATTATGTCATTAGCTCTATTGTCATTAAAAGTAAAAGTCAATACGAAAAGGGCCTCATTTTGTGGCATTTCAGTAACAATACCTCTAACAGTCAGACCAATTATCTGTTGGTATATCTTTTTAAACGCATCCTCATTAGCTGCGGTATCGTTTATGAAATAAGAAGCTTTTTCGCCTCCACGCTCAATTTTAAAAGTGTAAAAATCACCGGATGCCTTAAGAGTTATGTTATCAACCGTATCAATCATTTGAATGTATGCAAGGGTATCCACAAGCATCATTGGGTCTATATCCCGATATTCAAAAACTGAATAAGCTACGGTATAAACCTGTTTTTCATCATGCAATTTGACATAAATCTCATCATCTACAATATTACCCAATAAAAGTTTGATCGGTGATTTGTCTTTTTCGGTAAATGATATCAAATACTTAGGATTATCTAACCCATATTTGGAATAGTCGGTCGGGTTATCCTCAATAAACTTACTGACATTTATATCCCCAATTTTTTGTAATATGTTGGAGTCAAAATAGTAGCTGGCAACATCACGCTGATAAGGAGAAAGCATTTTCCAGGCATTTAAACTTGTTAAACTATCTTTGTTTTCTTCAGAAGATTTTTGTCGTAATACAATGTCTGCATCTCTGCGTTTAATTTGAATTTCAGTTAACTGTTCAATATTTATTTTGGCAATTGTCTGTTCACGGTAAGTATCAAGCGGGGCAAGAAACGACTCTATTTTTGAAGAATATACCGTGTATATAGTATCATCATCTGCTGTTTTAAAGTAATATGCACCACCGGTCGGTGTTTTATTGCCTATAATAAACTCTTTTTTGCTGCCGTCGGTCAATATTACAGACGGCGTTCCCAACGGGGAATTAAAGCCGAAAATAGCATTGTCAGAAACGTCTTCAATAACTGTGTCGGCATTAATACTTGCAAAATCGTATGCAAGGTTATCTATCTTAACATTATATAGCTTTATCCCTTCCATCCCTGCAACTGCCCATTGATCATCTTTTTTATAAAAAGTGAAAGCATGGTTCGGGGTGGATATTTCTATTTTATTAATGCTATCCTTTTCGACATCAAATATAGGTATTTGCTCATTAACCTGAGCATTGTTTTCTTCCTGTTTTGTGTTTAGCTTTGTAAGTCCAAAATAAACACCTGCCAAAACTACAACTGAAAAGACAATAATAATAATTCTGTTTTTCACAAATGACGCCTCCTTAACCAAGTAATTAAACCTGCCATCATAACAATGACGGGAATAAATATGGCAAAAATAATTGCCCAAATTATTATATCCTGTTGTTTCATATCAAGCTTAGACGGAGATAAGCTTTTTGGTCGTATATTCATTGGTTCAATATTTTCAATTTGCCAGTTTGCACAACCAAGGAGAAAGTCTTTATTCATTGGTATAAATTCTTCGATAAAAAGCCCGGAACTGCCTGCAACAAATACTCTGCCGGTGTTTTTGTTATTATCGTCATATCGAGATGCTATAACCGCAAGGGAGAAAGGCCCGTTTATTTTCTGCCCGGACTGGTCGGAAGCAATTGATTTTGAAGAAGATTCGAGTAATGTTTCAACTTTTACATAGTTTTTTTCATCCCATAGTGGTGCAACTTCTTTTGTTTGGAATACCAAAAGGCTTATATTGTTGTTTACTATCGCACTCGTTATGGGATGATTTTTTACAACCGGCACAAAACAAAGCGGAGTGTTATAAGCAATTCTTTTAGGATCATTTTCAAATATAATATTTTCCTTAACACTGACTCCCAAATCATAGAGATATGAATTCAGCCTTGGTAACGGCGGAGTGTTATAATCAATATATAATTGCAAGCTTTTACCCTTTTTTAAATAGGCATCAGCTGCTTCAATTTCTTCCGCAGTAAAGTCAATTTGGGGAGAGCATATAATGAACATGTCATAGCCTTCGGGAAAACCTTGTGAGAGTGTCGATACATTTTCGTAAGCAATATTATCTTCTTGTAAAAGATGCTGGAAAGGTCTCGCTGTTGTTTCACCGTGTCCCTCAGTAAAGGCAACCTTAATATCATTTCTTTTGTAGAGCGAAATCAAAGCAGTGGTGATTTTATTTTCGGCATTAAACTGGTCGTTTGCGCCTGAAATAGGATTGTATGAGTACAAATCCGAAGACGAAATGACTTTAAATGTCTTTGAATTATCCACCACTATTGAGCCGGAGGAAATTGATTTGCCCAACTCCTGGTATTTCTGTGCCTTTGTAGGATCTTTAACCGGATCATATATTGTTAAGCTTAAATTAGAGTTTAAATTAATATATCTTTGTAAAAGTTCATGTTTTAGTGGGTCTTCATTATCTGCCGTTTCAAATAAAATTATATCGATTTTCTCGTTAAGATTTTTTACTATTTCAACCGTTTCATTTGTTAAATCGTAAATTTTGTTTTCGGTCAGGTCTGCCTTTAGAGTGAATTTATCAGAAAGCAAGCCGACTATAATATTTAGCAAAACAGCAACTATAATAAAACCTGCAAGTGTGGCAACAGAACCGGAGCCGTAAATAAACTTTTTATCGGTGAAAAACCTCTTTATTTTATTCATATTAATTGTCCCCCTTTAACTCCAACGCCTTTTTTCTATTGTTTGAATTGTAAGAAAAATAAAAACAGAAGCAAAACTGACAAAAAATACAACGGACGATAAGCTTAAGATGCCTGTTGTAAATTCATTATATCGACGCATAACCGAAAGCCAATCTATAACCTTTTTAATAATGGCGTTGTTGAAAAGCGAAGTTATCATTCCGGATAACTGTATAAAAAGCAATATAACAAATGTAATAATGGCAGCTGTTATCTGGCTTTCCGTGGTGGAAGAAACAAAAACACCTATCGCTATTAACGAGCAACCTAAAAAGAAAAACCCTAAATAATGTGCTAATATGGGAAAAAACAAAGGATTACCATAAAGTAATAATATCAAAGGGTATAATAAGGTTATGCCAAGGGCAAAACCAAACAGTGCCACTGCTGAAAAATATTTGCCAAGAACAACTTTTGTTACCGTTATAGGTGCAGTAAGGAGTAATTGGTCCGTTTTGTTGCGCCTTTCCTCTGCAAAGAGTCGCATTGTAAGCAAAGGTACGATAAAAGTTAAAATAATAGTTAAATTGCTGAAGAAATATGACATTTCGGTTATCGTGTTAAACAAATTTATTGCAGTAAAGAAAAGACCCGAAAACAAAAGGTAAACACCAAGGAATATGTATCCCACCGGTGAAGTAAAATATGCGTTTAACTCTCTGTTAATAATTGCTTTCATTTTTTGTACCCATTAGCCTTTCCGACTCACAAAATATAGTTTAAACTCTATATACGCGCATATCGTGAGCCTGATATGGCGTTTTGCAGATAATTATCGGTGCATTGACCGGCTATATATCGGCTTGTGCCTGTTCGCTTTCATCGGAATTCTCCGAATTATTTTCTGTTGTGTCAGGCTGTTGTATTTGTTCAACTGTTGTAAGCTTTAAAAAGACATCTTCCAACGACAAACCATGGGCACCGAGCATTAAAATAGGCATTTTATTTTGGGCAAGAGCATAAAATAATTTGCGTCTGACATCTGTTTCATCTCTTGTTTCAATAAAATAATCAAAGATATTATCTTCGTAATACGATGAATCTATTTTTGCGATTTCTTCAAATGAGTTAAGCAAATCCAATACCTCTTGTTGTTCACCCTCTATGCGTACTTTAATGCTTGTGCTGTCAGTCATACTTTTAGAAAGGTTTTCAGGTGTATCCTCGGCAACAATCTTGCCGTTGTTTATTATTACTACCCGCTCGCAAATAGCGCTCACTTCAGGTAGTATATGCGAACTTAAAATGATGGTTCGCTCTTTTCCAAGCTCTTTTATTACGTTTCTGATTTCGTTAATTTGCTTTGGATCAAGACCGGCGGTAGGTTCATCTAAAATCAAAATTTCCGGGTTTCCAAGTAATGCCTGTGCCAAACCGACACGCTGCTTATATCCTTTTGACAAGTTTTTTATGAGCCGATGGCTGACATTGGATATTTTTACGGTCTCCATTATATCCTTTAGGTGACTTTGCCTGTCATTTTTTATTTTTTTAAGATCGTAAACAAAATTTAAATAATCAAAGACCGTCATATCTAAATATAGCGGCGGGTTTTCGGGTAGATATCCGATTTTTTGTTTTACCTGCTCCGGGTTTTTTAATACATCAAAGTTTTCCACACGACAACTACCTGAGGTTGAGGAAAGATACCCGGTAATAATGTTCATTGTAGTTGTCTTTCCTGCGCCGTTTGGACCAAGAAAACCGACGATTTCACCCTTGTCCACTGTAAAGGAAACATTGTCTACCGCTAATTTGTTACCAAATCGTTTAGTTAGATTTACAATTTCAATCAAGGCTTATCATCTCCTTAATTATCTGTTAGTTCGGTTTGTATTAATTTAATCCCGAGTTCCATAAGCTGCTTTTTGTCTACAATATCAGGTGCATTCGACATAGGCTCGGATGCATTTTGTACCTTTGGAAATGCCATAACATCACGAATGGAACTGCTACCGGTTAATAACATAATAAGCCTGTCAAGCCCATATGCCATTCCGCCGTGTGGTGGAGTTCCATATTTAAACGCATTAAGTAAAAATCCAAATCGTGTATTTGCTTCCTGTTCGGAAAAACCAAGTGATGAAAACATTTTAGATTGCAAACCACTGTCATATATTCTGATGCTGCCTCCGCCCAACTCCGTACCGTTTAGAATAATGTCATATGCTTTTGCGCGCACATCAAGAGGGTTGCTGTCCAACAACTTAATATCTTCGTCTTTCGGAGAGGTAAAGGGGTGATGTATCGCTACATATTTATTCTTTTCATTATCAAACTCCAACAGAGGAAAGTCCGTTACCCATAAAAAGTTAAATTTGTTATTATCTATTAAATTCAAGCGTCGGGCAATCTCTAATCTAAGGTTGCCGAGCGAATCAAAAACTATTTGATTTTTATCAGCGACAAAAAGCAAAACATCCCCTTCTTGTGCTTCTGTTGTTTTTATAATAGCTTTTAACTCCTCTTGAGTTAAAAACTTTGCAATTGGGGACTTTAATTCTTCTTGTGTTACTATTATCCATGCAAGCCCTTTTGCATTATATGTTTTAACATAATCTACAAGGGAATCAAGGTCGCGCCTCGAAAACTTTTCGGCACTTGCCTTTGCATTTATTGCACGAACGCTTCCACCGGAAGCAATAGCATCGGCAAATACTTTAAAACCGCACCCTTTTAATACATCTGTCAAATCAATAAGTTCCAAACCAAAGCGTGTATCGGGTTTGTCAGAACCATAACGATCCATGGCTTCTTTGTACGTCATACGCATAAATGGTGTTTCTACCTCAACGCCTATTGTATTTTTAAACAGTTCTGTCATCATGCCCTCATTGATTGATATAATATCATCCATATCAATAAAAGACATCTCCAAGTCTATTTGAGTGAATTCCGGCTGTCTGTCTGCCCGCAAATCTTCGTCTCGGAAACAGCGTGCTATTTGAAAGTATTTATCCATACCCGAAACCATTAATAGTTGTTTATACAACTGTGGCGATTGCGGCAACGCATAAAACGAACCATTATGAATACGGCTGGGAACCAAATAATCGCGAGCACCCTCCGGCGTACTTTTTATAAGCATGGGTGTTTCAATTTCATAAAAACCATGTTTATCAAGATAATCACGCACAAGTTTACATGCTTTATGCCTTAGCATAATATTTCGTTGCATATCAGGGCGGCGTAAATCAAGATATCTGTATTTTAACCTCACCAGTTCATTTGTATCAATACCTTCTTCAATATAAAAAGGCGGAGTTTGAGCTTTTGAATATATAACTATATCAGATACTATCACTTCTATTTCACCGGTTGAAATGTTTTTGTTAACCGTTTCTACAGCCCGTTGTTTAACTTCGCCATACACACCGATAACGAATTCACTTCGGATACCCTCGGCAAGTTTAAACATTTGCGGATCAGATGACTCATTTACAATAAGCTGCACAACACCGGTTCTGTCACGAAGGTCAATAAACAAAACACCGCCCAAATCTCTGTTCTTTGCAGCCCAGCCCTTTAATGTAACTTTTTCGCCAACGTTCTTTTTGGTCAGTTCACCGCAGTAGCAAGTTCTTTTTTGTACTGGTAATCCTTTTTGCATACTTACTCCCCTATCTTTATAATTTGAATTAACTGTGCTGTCAAGTCCTCAAGCTTTACAGCTGTTTCGGCGCCCGTTCGCATATTTTTTAACTTGCCGATACCGGAAGATATTTCGTCATCGCCTAAAACTAACACATATTCGGCACCGATTTTATCTGCATACTTCATTTGCGACTTTATGCTTCTGTTTAATAAATCATTTTGAGCACTTATTTCGTTCTTTCTTAACTCGCTTACATAAGCAAAAGCTTTTTTTGCTGCATTTTCGCCTATTGCTGCAATAAATATATTAACACAGTCTTTGTTTTCCGGGAACAAATTTTCATTTTCGAGCGCAATAATAAGGCGTTCCAAACCAAGACCAAAGCCGATACCGGGTGAGGGAGGTCCGCCAATTTGTTCGACGAGATTATTATACCTTCCGCCTCCGCATATTACTACACCGTCAACTTTAATCTCAAAAACTGTTGTTGTATAGTAATCAAGTCCGCGTACAATTGTAGGGTCTATTTCAAATTCCACACCTGCTGAAGCAATAAATTCCTTAACCTTTTCAAAATGCGCCTTACAATCGGGGCATTGCTCTTCAATCAGCATAGGTGCACTCTCACCAATTGCTTTGCATGGCTTGTTTTTACAATCAATTATCCGCATTGGGTTTTTTGTCAGCCTTTCGCGGCAGGTGCCACATAGCTTATCTTGATGTTCGGTGAAATATTCAATCAGCTTTTTATTATATCTCGGCCGACATTTATCACAGCCGATACTGTTTATATAAAGCTTAAAATTTTTCAAGCCTAGTTTTTGCATAAAATGATGTGCAAGTAAAAGCACTTCGCCATCTGATTGTGGGGTATCGGCTCCGAATAATTCTATACCGAACTGATTAAATTCCCTCAACCTGCCCGCCTGCGGCTTTTCGTACCTGTAACATGACAATATATAATATAGTTTAACAGGTGCGGGTGCGGCATACAAATTATTCTCAACATATGCACGAACAACACCTGATGTACCCTCAGGGCGCAGTGTTATACTCCGTCCCCCTTTATCCGGAAAAGTGTACATTTCCTTTTGCACAACATCTGTAGTATCACCTACACCGTGTTCAAAAAGCTCGGTATGCTCAAAAACAGGTACACGTATTTGGCGGTATCCAAATTTATTACATACTTCAGTTATCGTATTTTCAATGTATTGCCATTTATATACCTCAGCGGGTAGTATATCTTTTGTGCCTCTCGGCGCTTTTGTAAGCATTATTTTAACCTCTCTTCCCCACCGATTAAATGGTTGGTCAGCGTTCCGAGTTTTTCTATAATAACCTCGACCTTATCCCCATCTTCCATCTTCCCGCAACCCGAAGGCGTACCTGTAGCTATTATATCCCCCGGCAATAATGTCATAATGTTTGATATCTGTTCAACAAGAAAATCCACATTCCATATCAATTTGTTAGTATTTGAATGTTGACGTACTTGTCCGTTAACCAATAGCTGAATATCTAAGTTATCAGGCTCAACCTCGGTAGTAATATATGGCCCGACAGGCGCAAAGGTGTCAAAGGATTTTGCCCTTGTCCATTGTCCGTCTTGTTTTTGGATTTCCCTTGCAGTAACATCGTTAAAGCAAGTATAACCAAGTATATAATCTTTTGCAGTACCTTTTTTTATATTTTTGGCTCTTTTTTTAATAACCACGGCAAGTTCCGCCTCAAAGTCAACTCTGTCTACCCCTTTTGGATTAATTATATTTTCGTTATGCGCTATGACAGCTGTGTTGGGTTTAATAAAAAGTATCGGGAATTTGTCTGCAAATTCATTCATCTCAAGTTGATGTTCATAATAGTTAAGCCCAACACAGACAATTTTCGTTGGGTCGCAAGGTGGCAATATTTTTATATCTTCTATCTTTAAAATAGTGTCCGTTGCGGTATATTCGCCAAATATATCCCCGTGTATAACACGTACATTTTCATGTTGTGCTATGCCGTACAATTTTTTGTTGTTATGTATGAATCGTAAAAGTTTCATCCTCTAATCCCCTTATCTATTGCAGCCCATACTTCTTTTGTTCCGTCACCTGATTTTGCTGAAAAAGGTATTACCATTTCAACATCAAGCATCTTTTTAATATTCAAAACAGAATCTTGTGCTTGCGTTTTGCTAATCTTATCCGCTTTTGTGGCAACGACAACCGGTGTAAAGCCGTTGCCCTTTATCCAATCTGCCATTGTCAGGTCATTTTCGGTTGGATTGTGGCGAATATCCACAAGCATTATTATTAAAACAAGCTCTTCCCTTAGGGAAAGATATGTTTCGATTATTTCGCCCCATTTCGCTTTTTCGGCTTTTGAGACCTTTGCATAACCATAGCCGGGTAAGTCAACCAAATTGACTTTATCATTTACTTGGTAAAAATTAATGGTTGCCGTCTTCCCGGGTGTACTGCTTGTCCTTGCAAGTGCTTTTCTTGCAGTCAATTTATTTATTAAAGAAGATTTACCCACATTTGACCTACCGACAAAGGCAATATCGTTTAAGTTGTTTTTTGGGTATTGGCTTGGAGCAACAGCGGAAATTAAAAGTTTTGTATTCATTGCCGTATCCCCGTACTGTTTGAAAAGCCTTCGGGAAAGCCTTCAAACAATGTTAATTTTGGCGTTTGAGCCTGCTTTATAAGTGCCTTTTCAATCACCGTGTCCATAACATCGGCTTTTATAAATTCGATTTTCTCCCTAACCTCCGTTGGGATGTCATCAAGGTCTTTGCTGTTTTCTACAGGCAGAATAATTGTTTTTATGCCTGCACTAAATGCGGCAAGCACCTTTTCCCTAATACCGCCTACCGGGAGTATTCTGCCGCGTAATGTTATCTCACCTGTCATGGCAACGTCTCTTTTTACCGCATAACCGGTCAGCGCGGAAATTAGTGATGTTGCTATTGTTATTCCGGCAGATGGGCCGTCTTTGGGTGTTGCACCGTCAGGGACATGAATATGAATATCCTTTGTGTTATAAAATTCCTTATCAATTCCAAGCAACTGTGAAATGGAACGAATATAACTTATTGCAGCTTGTGCGGATTCTTTCATTATATCCCCCAAATGACCCGTCAGCACAACTTGGCCTTTGCCATCTAAAATATTCGTCTCAATATTAAGTGTATCTCCGCCAAATTGTGTCCATGCCAAACCGGTTGCTACGCCAACCTCGTCTTTGGCTTTTATCTCATCAAAATTATATTTTCTTTTGCCTAAAAACAGCTCGATATTTTCAACTGTAAGATTAATCTTTTTTATATCGTCTTCGACAATTTTTCGTGCGGTTTTTCTACAAATTGTTGCAATTTGACGTTCGAGATCTCTAACCCCGGCCTCCCTGGTATAATAGTCTATAATGTCAGCAACCGCCTGGTTTTGAATTCTCAGATTGGCGGCGTTAATGCCATGAAGTTTCCGCTGTTTTGGAATTAAATAACGCTGTGCGATTTGCACTTTTTCGTGTGCGGTATAGCTTGAAAGGTTTATTACTTCCATTCTGTCTAGCAACGGACGCGGTATATGGTCGACGGTGTTTGCCGTCATAACAAACATTATATCGGACAAATCAAAAGGGACTTCAATGTAATGGTCTACAAATGCAAAGTTTTGCTCTGAATCCAATACTTCAAGCATTGCAGATGCAGGGTCGCCTTTAAAATCACTTCCAAGCTTATCTATTTCATCAAGTAATATCATGGCATTGCTGCTCTTTGCCTGTCTTAGTGCGTTGATAATTCGTCCAGGCATTGCGCCTATATACGTTTTCCTGTGACCTCTGATATCTGCCTCATCACGTACGCCTCCAAGCGACATACGGACATAATTTCTTTTTAACGCCTTTGCTATACTTTTTGCAACGGAAGTTTTGCCCACACCGGGAGGACCGACAAAACACAGTATCGATCCTTTTGCATTGTTTACAAGCTGACGCACAGCAAGGAACTCTAATACACGCTCTTTTACTTCGTCAAGACCGTAATGCTCCTTATCCAAAATGCTTTTTGCACGTTTTAGATCCTTGTTTTCTTTTGTTTTGGTGTTCCAGGGCAGTGATAAAACGGTATCTAAATAAGTTTTTAGTAATGCGGTATCCGGCATATTCGGAGACATTGTCAAAAGCCTTTGCGCATCTGCAATAAGCTTCTCACTTGTCTGTTTTGGCATTTTGAGTTTATCTATCTTTTTTATATATTCGCTTACTTGAAAGCTAATACCATCGTCTTCGCCAAGCTCTTTCTGAATTGCCTTAGCCTGCTCTCTAAGATAGTATTCACGTTGGTTTTTACCTATTTGCGACTTAACCTTGTCGGAGATATCGCGTTCTAAATGTGCTATTTCAATCTCTTTTTCCATTAGCACAATTAATTTCTCTACGCGTTTTTCAATATCGATTTCTTGAAGTATTTGCATTTTATCTTCAAGGTTTGCTAAAACATTTGCCGAAATCAAATCGGCAATTTCACCGGGATTATTAATATTCATCACCGAAATGATGAACTCTTTAGGTGTATTTGAAATAATACGCAAGTATTCATCGAATATGCCCTTTAAAGTGCGGGTCATAGCCTCTAACTTGGGTGTCATCTCAGGTGTAGTATTCGGATATTTTTCTATCTCTGCAGTATTAAGTTTTTCATTTTCTATAATATTAAGTAGTTTGCCCCTGTATAAACCTTCCACTAACACGCGGATACTTCCGCCGGGAAGCTTTAAAAGTTGCTTCACTTTTGAAATAGTCCCTATTGAATACAAATTGTCTATATTCGGCTCGTCTATTTCGGCATCCTTTTGTGAAACCAAATAGATTTGCTGATCACTAACCATTGCCTGTTCTAACGCAGCTACAGATTTTTCTCTACCAACATCTAAATGCAAAACCATATACGGGAATATGCAAATACCCCGTAAAGGCAAAAGAGGCAGTATAGGATTCTTAATTTTCGTCAACACCTTTTTATTTTTCTCCAACTGATTTCACTCCGGGAAGCAGAATATATTACTAATTCACATTATATTTATATATTATAACTTTTATTTAATTAATTTTCAACCTTTTTTTAATATTGCCAGTCCTGGGGGCATCTGTTTCTTTGATTTTAATCCGAATACTACATCAAAAACCTCATGAATATCCTCAACGCATACTATTTCAATCGGCAACCCGGCAAAAGCCTGCCGATAATTATCTTTTGGGATTATAACCTTTTTTATATCCGCATTTTGTGCTGCTTCAATCTTTTCGACTATCGCTCCCACTTGGCGTACACTACCTTGAATGGTGATCTCACCCGTCATTGCAAGACAGTTATCTATCGGTATTTGTTTAATAGCGGAAAAAACGGCGCATACCAGCGCAATTCCGGCAGATGGTCCATCAACATTTGCTCCTCCCGGAAAGTTTATATGAATATTATATTTTGTAAAATCTACATCATAAAACTTGTTCAATACCGTCAACATATTTTCAATAGACCCCTTCGCACTGCTCTTGCGCGACAATTTCTGTCCGTGTAATGCAGAAAACTCTTCATTTTCGATTATCCCTGTAATGCAAAGTTTACCGTCTCCCGGCACGGCATTTACTTCAATATCCATTAGCATACCATATGAACTTCCGTAAACAGCAAGTCCATTTACAAACCCAACTTTGCTGCCCTGTAGTACCTTTTTCAATGGCTTTGGACTATACCTGCTAAATTCTACAACCCATTCCATATCATGCTGTTCAATTATCTTTCTCTGCTCGAAAATAACTATACCACTTGCTATTTGTACCATGTTTACCGCATCCCTACCGTTTTGTGCGTATCTTTCAATCAAAGAACACGCATTGTCTGTTAATCGTACTCCGGCTTTGGCTGCGGCATTCATCGCTATATCGCCTATCTCTTTATTTGTGAGCGGTTTAAAGAAAATCTCAACACATCTCGAACGCAGGGCGCTCGGTAATTCTTCCGGCAGTCTGGTTGTAGCACCTATTAGCCTAAAGTCAGCGGGTAAGCCCTTTTTAAACATTTCATGTATATATGCCGGTATGTTATTATCGGATGAACTATAATATGCACTTTCTAAAAATACACATCTGTCTTCTAATACTTTTAATAATTTATTCATTTGAACAGGATGCAGTTCTCCGATTTCGTCAATAAATAGCATACCCCCGTGGGCTTTTGTAACAGCACCGGGTTTAGGTTGGGGAATGCCGGCTACACCGTACGAACCCGCACCTTGATAAATCGGATCATGAACTGTGCCGATAAGTGGGTCTGCAATTCCCCTATCGTCAAACCTCAACGTTGCGGCATCTATTTCAACATATTTGGCGGCTTGCGAAAAAGGTGAAAACGGAAAAGTTTTAGCCTCCTCTAAAACCACCCTTGCCGCTGCAGTTTTGCCTATTCCGGGTGGCCCGTAAATAATAACATGTTGTGGATTTGGGCTGCAAATAGCTGCCCGTAACGCTTTAAGCCCTTGTTGTTGGCCCACGATTTCTTTGAAGCTTGAGGGTCTTGTTACTTCGGATAACGGTTTTGTTAATTTTATCTGTTGCTGTTGGCGTAATTTAAATAATTCTCTTTTAGAATCTAATTCAAGTGACCTTTTGCTGTCTGTACGGTTTCTTATAACACCAAAAAAATAAAAAACCATAATAATTGAAAGTACGAATTGCACTAATAATAAAACGGTAACTAATATCAAATAACAGCATCCTCCTTATAAATTATAATTGGATAAAATCGCCGTTTTATATTATTTCATTATTCGGGAATAAAATTCCGATATCGGCGAAAAATATTTGATGTACTTAAAATCTTTAGTTACCTCGGT
>JAAZFB010000043.1 GCA_012511915.1 Clostridiaceae bacterium | reverse complement strand
TTTGATAATTTTTCCCGGCAATTCATTTATGTCATCAAGGCTGAACACTAAAAAAACTTTATTTTCCCCAGAACTAAAATCTATATTGTTTAATGGATTAAACATAAGATTGTTGAAATTAGAAAATTTCAACATCTGAGTTTTGTTATTATTTAAAACTATAGGCCATCCCCCAATATATAAATATAGTGAAAATAAAGTAATTATTAATGTTGATACTATAAATATTCTTCTAATTTTCATCAGTTTAATATACAGTTTTATATAGTCTCTTTGTTATTCTTTTAAACGTAATAACAAAATTAAAAGAATTGATGAAATAACTAATTTTTAGCAATAGATACTAACGGCATTTCTATCGTTTGAGTCCTTCGTGTCCTTGGTGTCCTTTTTAGTATAAATTAACGACTCAAAATGAAACTTCTTTACAACTCCATTTCTTCCACTTGCAATATTTCTTGGGTGTCGTTATCACTGATAAAGGCAATGACCGAGCAGTTCTCCAACTTCCAAGGTTTATTCTTGAGGTATAATGTATATCCCTTGATGAGTGTGTCATTTGCCTGAACGGGAGTACCCATGGTGGCGATGATATTGCCTTCTGTGGGAGTAATATGAGTACGTAGCATGTGTTTATGCTCGTAATTCAATATTTCGGGTGTAGTACCCACCGTCGATGAGTTGTTCTTTTGAGCCGAAACAATACCGCTTTCACTTAGTACAACATAGAGACGTAAGTTCTTGTCGGCAGGGGTTAAAAAGGTGGTTTTTACAAATACGTTGATGGAATCTTCCGACGGATCGCTTGTCAGGATTTGCAAAGCCAAAGTAGGGGTTTGACGCACAATACTTGCCATGCTCGACTTCCAGGCTGTTCGACTCAATATGCGCTTGCCGCTAAAATCTTTCCGGTTTATCATACCTGCCGGCCATGCGTTTATTTGAAAAGCCTGACTAATGAGATCGCCCATTTCTGTACGGTAATAGGCTTCATAAGGAGCCCCTTGCGGTTTGGCATAATTACCCGAATGTATGGCCAGTACAATTAGGGTATCACCCATAGCGGTTTTCATTTCATCGGCAATGACATGTGCTTGTGGACAGTTCACACAGAGATGACCGGTGAAGTCTTCTAAGAGGTATTTTTGTAATACATTTTGCAAAGCCGGAAAATCCGGTGTGTCGAGTGCATTTCCTATTTCCGAATACGGTTTTTCGATTTTATCGCATTGTGTGTTAAACAGTAGTATGCTTAACGACAGGATGAAAATAAAGCTTATTTTTTTCATGTTAGATCATTTAAAAACTTGTTACTACTGAGAGATTGCATCCGTAAGAGGCGGGAACTACCCTACATACTCCTCCTACACATAAAATACCTTCGTATTGTTTGCCGAAACTGAGTGAAAATTTCGATGTTTTATGCACAAAAGAGGTGCTGACATTATAATAATGTTTATTAGGTTTGCTGTAATTCCAGCGGTCTAATACAGAGAAAAACCAACGGGGTGCAATGGAGTATTCCAATTGACCGTAGGCCCAATTGCCCTCATCTTGTTTGGTATTCATGTGTTGCAATTCTAAACGTAGGGCATGTCTGTCGTTGATTTTATAGGTAAGGTCTGCAATAAA
>JAAZFB010000419.1 GCA_012511915.1 Clostridiaceae bacterium | reverse complement strand
TATTGGCAGGTTTATGCGTAAAGCATATGGCTCAGTGCGTGAGGTCTCGGGAAAGATGAACGCAGGAGTGGAAGAAAACCTGGCCGGCATTCGCGTAGTAAAAGCAATGTCGCAGGAATCAGAGAACAAGAATTCATTTGAAAAGCTGAATAAGGACGCATTTAAGGCGCAAATCAAGGCTGCGGGTGCGACGGCGCTGATTTTTCCGTTCATGTCTTTCACTTCAGCTATAAGTACGGCTCTCACTGTTCTATTCGGCGGATTAATGATTATTAACGGCGAGAATGCAGTTACAGTAGGTGTGATTATGGCGTTCATCAGTTACACCAATCGGTTTTTTGTTCCGCTTCGGGACATCAGTCAGGTTTATGGCGTTTATCAGAACGCCGCGGCTTCAGCAGAAAGAATCTACAAATATTTTCAGATACCGATTAAAATTAAATCTCCCAAACAACCGGTTAAATTGAATACGCCGCTAAAGGGAGAAATCTCCTTCGAGCAGGTCAATTTTGCTTACGAAGACGGTAAAAACATTTTAGATGGGTTCGATCTCAAACTGCCGGAAGGTCAAATCACCGCAATTGTCGGCCCGACTGGAGCGGGTAAATCCACTTTAATCAGGCTCATTCCCAGACTTTACGATATTGACAGCGGAGCAATCAGAATTGACGGGGTTGACGTTCGTGAGATGGATATTCAGGACATTCGCAAAAATGTTATGTTAGTCCCGCAAGAGGTTTTTCTTTTTGATGATACCATTCGGGAAAACATCAGATACGGCAGGCTGGAAGCCAGCGACGACGATGTAGAACAAGCGGCAATCATTTCCTGCGCGGACGATTTTATCAGAAAACTGCCTCAGGGCTATGATACGCAGGTCGGCGAAGATGGCGGTCATTTGTCCGGGGGGCAACGTCAACTAATCGCGTTTGCGCGTGCCGTTCTCGCGGACCGTCCAATCCTGATCCTTGATGAAGCAACATCTAGTGTGGATGCATCTACGGAGGTTATGATACAAAAAGCGCTTGATAACCTTATGAAAGACAGAACTGTTATAATTGTAGCCCACAGATTCACAACATTAAGGCGTGCGCAGAAAGCTCTTGTCTTAGAAAACGGAAAAATAGCAGGATATGGGACACATGATGAGCTGCTGCATAATTGCAGCTTATATCAAGAACTATATAACAGACAGTGGTCCACATCTGAGGCAAAAAACCGGACTAGTGTTTAAATATCATGAAAAGTACAGTGCAATCTTCGCATAGTTGAGTGAAACTACAGGACAATTAATAATGTTGGTATTATCAATCAAGCACTATGTATATTAATGCTTGTTGGGTTTAGCTTAGCGTTATTTTTAATCAGTACGCGAAACATAAAAAAACGTTGGATTTATTAATAATAGGTTCTATAATAGACCTATAAACTTGATATAAATGTGTCGGAGGTTATATATGAAACTTGGTATTATTATCGAGACAAAAGAATTTGAAAAATCATGGAATGCGATGCGCTTTGCTGTTACTGCAAAAAAGAACGGGCATGAAGTGAAAGTCTTTCTCATGGGAGAAGCGGTTGAAATCGAAAATCTTCATCATGAGAAATTTGATGTAGCCGATCAAGTTGAAGCGTTTCATGAAGTTGGCGGAGAAATACTTGCTTGTGGAACTTGCCTAAAATCAAGAAATATGGACGGCAGCGATGTTTGTTCGTTATCCACCATGATAGACTGTCTTAAAGTAGTTGAATGGGCTGACAAAATGGTAACATTCTAGTAATTTGCATGAGCCCAATTGTTGATAAAATAAAAAAGTGCCTGTTAATC
Source organism: Clostridiaceae bacterium (assembly GCA_012511915.1). Classification (GTDB taxonomy): domain Bacteria; phylum Bacillota; class Clostridia; order Monoglobales; family Firm-18; genus JAAZFB01. Next base: position 5,815 of record JAAZFB010000419.1, on the reverse strand, counting down.
ATCATTGGCACCATTTCCCTGGTTCTAGGCATAACGGGCTTGTTTTTGCCGGTGCTGCCAACAACGCCATTTCTTCTTCTCGCATCATTTTGCTATCTGAGAAGCTCACAAAGGCTATACCAATGGCTGATGACCCGAAAAATTATAGGTGCTTATATATTAAATTACATTACTTACAAAGCTGTCCCCAAAAGCACGAAAGTGTTTTCAATTATTTTCTTGTGGATCACTCTTATAGCATCAATGATACTAATTGGACATTGGCATGTAAGGATTTTTCTGATTTTAGTCGGCCTCGGGGTAAGCATCCACCTGTTGATGCTTAAAACAATCAAGAAATCTGAAATGCTTCTGCCTGAACTAAAAAACATGAAGGAGGTCAAAGAGTGAAGAAATATGTATGTACGGTATGCGGCTATGTTTATGACGAAGCCGCAGGCATCCCGGATAGCGGTATTGCGCCGGGAACAAAGTGGGAAGACATACCAGATGATTGGACATGCCCTCTATGCGGCGCGACCAAAGGAGAATTCAAGGAACAAACAGCAGAAGAAAAGCCTGCCGCAAAACCCGTCAGTATCCAGGAATCGTATGCGGAGGACATGCGTGAGCTGTCATTTGGGGAATTGAGCGCTCTTTGCTCCAATCTTTCTAAAGGATGCGAAAAGCAATACCGCCCTGAAGAGGCCGGATTGTTTACCCAGCTTGCCGAATACTACAATAGCAAAAGTGCGACAGCAGACGCAAATCAATTCGAGACCTTGTCTGCGCTGATTCAGAAAGATCTTGAAAGCTATGCAACTGCAAACAGTGTTTCTGCTGCTCAAGCTGATCGAGGGGCACTCAGAGCCCTTGTATGGGGAGAAAAGGTTACAAGGATACTTTCATCTCTCCTTAGCAGATATGAGAAACAGAAGGATGCGCTTCTTGAAAATACAAACGTATATGTTTGTGAGATTTGCGGCTTTGTTTATATCGGAGATGAACCGCCTGAAATTTGCCCGGTATGTAAGGTGCCGAGCATGAAAATTAAAAAGATTGAAAAGGAGGCGGTATAATGCACGCAGTTAGAAATATTCGTCTATGTACAAAGGACTGCCTTTGCCTTTATGTTTGTCCGACCGGCGCAACGGATACAGAGACTGGTCAGATTGATGCGGGAAAATGTATCAGCTGCTGTAGAGCATGCGTAGACGCATGTCCTTCACATGCGATATCTCTGATTCCGGATGAGTTTCCGCCTCAGCAGGAGAAAACAGCAGCTGTCCAGGCGTCGCTGCGGTCACTATCCGCCAGCAAGGCGCAGCAGGAGAAAATTGCTGCCGCAATAGCTGAAACCTCAGATAATCCTATTGCGCGCCAGCTGGCCAAGGCGATTACCATGTCAAATCGGCTGATGACCGAAGATCTGATACGTGAAGCCGGATACATGCTTCCTCAGAGTCAAAATGCAATTGATTTCCTAAAGTCATTGCTGGAAGAATCGCAGCCTGATGACTTCCCTAAAGAAGTTGTAGAAAAGCTGCTGGATATACTTGATAAAAACAATAACAAACAGGAGGATAAAAAGATGGAAAAATATCGCTGCACAGTGTGCGGATATATTCATGAGGGACCGCTCCCGGAGGATTTTAAATGTCCTCGTTGTGGCCAGCCGGCATCCGTATTTGAGAAGGTGGAAGAGAAAGCTGCTTCCGTCAATAAATATGCCGGGACAAAAACAGAACAGAACTTGATGGAAGCCTTTGCGGGCGAAAGTCAGGCAAGAAATAAATATACATACTTTGCAAATATAGCTCAGAGAGAGGGCTATGACCAGATTTCAGGCATTTTCCTTCAGACGGCAAGAAATGAGCAGGAGCATGCAAGAATTTGGTATGAAGAGCTAGGCCATCTGAGCAATACTGCGGAGAATCTGCTCCACGCTGCCGAAGGCGAGAATTACGAGTGGACAGATATGTATGATCGCTTCGCAAAGGACGCAGAAGCAGAAGGCTTCCCGGAACTCGCTGCAAGGTTTAAAAGAGTCGGCGAAATTGAAAAAGCTCATGAAGCCCGTTATCGCTATCTGCTCAATAATATAGAAATGCAGAAGGTTTTTGAAAAAAGCGAAGAGGTTATGTGGGAATGCCGCGTTTGCGGACATCTTGTAATCGGCAAAAAAGCACCGGAAATATGCCCGGTATGCAAATACGCACAAGTCTATTTTGAAGTAAGAAAAGAAAACTATTAAAATAATATTGGGATTTAAGAAAGAGGAGATTTAATATGCCAGACTTTGGACATCCATTTTCAGGACTTGCGAAAGAAAAGAAACTTACCGACGCCGAACTGATCAGAGCAATCCGCTTCATGGTATCCGCTGAATATGAGGCGATTCAGCTTTATATGCAGTTGGCAGAGTCAACTGATAATAAACTGGCTATTGAGGTACTCAAGGATATTGCCGACGAGGAAAGAGTACATGCCGGTGAATTCCTTCGCCTTTTACATGAGTTAGCTCCCGATGAAGAGAAGTTTTATCAGGAAGGCGCTGAGGAAGTAGAAGAGGAAATAGAGAAACTTGGCAAATAGTTTAATCATTTTTTCTTGATTCCAGAACATTATATTCGTATTTTACTGTAAGAAAAATTCTATTATGAAATGTAGAGAGCCATTTACTTTAAAAGTAAACGGCTCTCTATCATTAAAAATAACAAGTTTGACAAATACTTTGACCCCCCAATCGGAGGTACTCGAACTGGACCGGGTAAAATATTATTGACACTACCCGGCATGGCGATCAATTTGCAGTCTTCCATGTTTGTACGCTCCTTTCTTTTTCCATATACAAGCCCTTTCTGGCTGATGCCAAGAAGGGCTTGTAAGTATGTAGTTTTATTAAAAGACGGTCTCAATGACAAATTGTGGTACACTTGAATGATCTTCAAAAGAGAAGAGGGAAATATTCTGTTATTCTTAAATGATTTTGTTTGTATGCAGTATTATATCAGATATGCGGAGATTTCCTTAACTCTGTCTAGATTCTCCCACGGTAGATTTATATCTGTCCTGCCAAAATGCCCATATGCAGCAGTTTTGCGATAGATGGGCCTTCTTAGATTAAGAGTATCTATAATTGCTGATGGTCTAAGATCAAAAACGTTCTCTATGATCTCAATTATCTTGCTATCCTTAATCTTCCCGGTACCATACGTATCAACAGAGATTGATACAGGCTTTGCAACGCCAATAGCATATGATATCTCTATTTCAAGCTTATCGGCCACACTTGCTGCAACAAGATTCTTAGCTACCCATCTAGCAGCATACGCAGCAGAACGGTCTACTTTTGTTGGGTCTTTGCCCGAAAACGCGCCGCCACCGTGACGAGCACTCCCGCCATATGTATCAACGATGATTTTTCGACCAGTGAGTCCTGAATCACCCAACGGGCCACCGATTACAAATCGTCCCGTTAGATTTATATAGTATTTTGTTTTATTATCAACTAAGCGACTTGGAATTACAGGGATAATTACATGACAAATGAGGTCGTCTCGGATTTGTTCCTGCGTTACATCGGGACTATGTTGTGCTGATATAACAATAGTGTCAATTCTATAAACATTACCGTTCTCATCTAGTTCTATGGTAACTTGTGTTTTTCCATCAGGTCTCAGATAATCTAATGTTCCATTTTTACGCACATCGGTTAACTGCCTAGATAAACGTTGTGCATATGTAATGGCTGTTGGCATGTATTCCGGCGTCTCATTTGTAGCATAACCAAATACCATACCCTGATCGCCGGCCCCAGCTCCGTAATCCGCTTCTACTTCACTTTTTTTTGTTTCTAATGCTCTATCGACGCCGAGAGCAATATCAGCCGACTGCTCATCAATAGCTGTTAAAACTGCGATGCTATCAGCATCGTAGCCCCCCACCTGTGATGTATAGCCAATCTCCCGGATTGTCTGTCTGACAACTTCCGGAATATTAACGAATGCCTTTGTCGTGATCTCACCAACAACAAGTGCAAGTCCTGTCGCGACAGTTGTTTCTGCAGCAACTCTGGCGTAAGGATCCTCCTTAATGATAGCATCTAAAATTGCATCCGATATTTGATCCGCAATTTTATCAGGATGACCTTCTGTGACAGACTCTGATGTGAATAATTTACCCATTTTCAATGACCTCTTGTTTCTATTTTTTACTTGCATATATGAGAAAGCCCAATAAAATACCGGCCAGGAAAGCCCAATACGCATGTTTCTTCTCATGTTCGCGTACTTCAGGCAGAAGATGAGACGCTGAAAGATATATCAAAACCCCAACGACAAAACCCAATGCAAGTCCCAAAAGCGACTCGTTCATTTTGCTTACAAAAGGATAAGCTACAAAAGCGCCAACAGGGGTTGTCAAAGCCGCAACAAGAAAAGCAAATATCCCAGCTCGCTTTTTGCTTAACCCGCTTTTACTCAAAAAGGAAAAAGTTATCACACCTTCGGCAAATTCGTGTACAACCAGTCCAATTCCTGCAAGCAATCCGGTATATGTACTCACATTGAATGTCACAGAATAAATGATCCCATCTATAAACGAATGTATTCCTATCCCTTCCAGAGCAGTAATTCCAAAGGCTAACGATGCTTTGCTTGTCTTATATAGTATGAACTTATTACTGAAAAACATAAAAACAAAACCCATTAACGCTGCAATTCCGGAATTAGGGTTTTTCCCGATGGCCTGGGGAAATGCAATTAACAAAGGAGTAGTGATTAAAACGCCGGCGGCAAAACACATGAAGAACTCCTTGTTTTTTTCCGCCCATGAGATATTCTTGTAAACAAACCAGATCCCAACGCTGTTTACGATCATTGCGCCTATTGCAAAAATTGAGACCCACGTAAATGTTCCCACCGACATTTTCTTCCTCCTTATGAAACAGTTCTTAAATTACTGCCTCTAACTACAATCGAAATAGGGTTTTGACGATATCCAAGCCTGCAACGAAGGAACCAATTGAACTCCCAATATTGGCCATTATTACAATTAATAAAATTCTGAGAAAACGGTTTTTGAAAAAGCCTTTCAGTGAGCAGATATCTTTAGAAATGTTGTTGATGTCCTGAACAACAGGCTTTCTTATAGTCGCTTCAACAAGACCGGTCAGCCACCCACAGGCAATCAGCGGATTTAAAGTTGTGAACGGAGCCGCAACTAACGAAGTTAGAATACTTAAGGGGTGCCCAAAAGATAAGGCGGTAAACAAGGCTGCCAGCACTCCGGTCCAAAGAACCCATGCTGATAATTGGTGCATGCCGGTTGAGATGTTCATAACAAAACTATAAACAATCAACCCCACAATGACTATTGGAATTGCCCAACCGATAATCCGAGAAATCGGGCTTTTGGGTGGCACTTCTGATAGCTTTTTGATATCCTGTGTTTTAAATATTTCTTCCTTAACGCCGGGAACGTGCGCGCCACCCAATACGGCTACGATCTTATTCCCTGGAGCCTCTTTAATCTTATAAGCCAAATATTGATCTCGTTCGCTGATTAAGATTTCAGCGATTTTAGGAAATTGCTTGCGCATTTCGAGAGTAACTGATTCTAAAACATCTGTCTTTAAGAGTTCGCTTACATCCTCGTTTGACATTTCATTGTCATCGCTAAAAGAAAACAGCAGACTGAAAATCAGCTTGCATTTGTCCCAAAGATTTAATTCGCGCCAAATACGAATAAAAGTTGTCTGAATGTTACGATCTGCTAAAACTAACTGAGCGCCCGTTTCCTTTGCGCTGTTTATGCCCTGCAGCATTTCCTGACC
>JAAZFB010000042.1 GCA_012511915.1 Clostridiaceae bacterium | reverse complement strand
ACGATGATGATACCGAATACAAAATCGGCGATGGTTATTACAAAGTAGATCCTAATATTATTGCGGCTGATGAATTAGACTTGCAAGACGAAGGTATTTTCTATCTTGACATTTTTGGCAGAATAGCATATTATGATGCACAATCTACAATTAACGGCAGTTATGCTTATGTTATCGACAGTTATGTAGACTATGGAGGCTTTGACAAAAGACTGCAAATTAAAGCGTTTACCTTTGAGGGTGAGCTTGTACCTTTAACCGGCGCTTCAAGAATAACCGTTAGTGAAGGTGATGCACCAGCTGTTTCCTATAAGAGCACAGATGCAGGCGGGTTTGATTTCGATGGGCTTTTAGCTGAAATACCGACAGGCACAGTAATTACATTTGATGTTAACTCACAAGGTGAAGTCAACCAAATAGGTTTACCGGTTGACGCAAACAATCAAGTAGATCTTAACTATTTCTCTGAATATGAAACCGGTACTGCATTTGACTACAGAGCAAATACAGGCATTATAAGAGTAAACAGCAGGTCAGTTGAAATTGATGAAGACACCATCATAATGATTGCAAATACAGCGTTTGAAGATGACGATTTTGATTTAATCCCACTTAACCTATTGGGTGAAGAAGACATTTATCAAGCAAACACACAAACTACGGTATACAATGTGGATAGAAACATGGTCGCAGGGCTAATCGTAATAAACGTGGCAATTGATGTTAAGTCGGATATTGAAGCCGCCATAACAGATGAAGTTGCTTGCGCCGGCACATTATATTATAACGATACAGATAATGATATTAACCCTGTATTTGTTGTGGCACACTACCGCGACAATAAAATGGTTGAAATTGTGCATGACAGCCTTTTAATCGGCGCAAAATCTTGCGGCAACATTAGAGGAATGATAACAGGGGCATTTGAAAACGGGGATACCGTAAAGGCAATGCTTATAGATAGCTTTGACAATGCAAAACCGCTTGCAACAACTGTTGCGGCAACAGCAGAAAATTTACCTGATGTTTGCGCTTATAAAAACACCGTTGTAGATCATACAGATACCCTTAATAAAAAGATTGTTGCAAAAGTAGGGGACAGCATCAGTTTTCGCAACAACTTTTCAAATAGTTTTTCACAATTGTTTGATGCACAAGGTAATGCCATTGATTGGTCCTTAGTAAATAAAAACGATGTTATTTCTGTAAAGACGGTCAGTAAAAATGGCTTTGATATTAATGTGTGCACATTGTGTCAAAACAATATTACAGGCGAAGTAACCGATATAAGCCAACAACAAGGTATTAAAATAGATAACACCTATTATCAAGTTGATAACCAAAATGTTTTTAACGATGATTTATCAATAGGCGATTCAGGTATCTTTTATCTTGATAAGTTTTCCCAAATAGCGTTTTATATTAAGGAAGAACAAAATAAATACAGCTATGTTATAGACAGTATTGTAGACTATGTTAGTTTCAATGAAGTTTTATCAATAAAGATGTTTACACAAAACAATGAGGTTGCGGTTTATACCTGTGCTTCTTCAGTAAGTTTAATAGAGCATAATGGAACAACAACTTATTCAAACGATGGGGAATACAACTTTTCCGAACTGAGAGAAAAAATCCCCGCCGGCAGCGTTGTATCTTATAATGTCAATTTTGACGGTGAAATTAACACAATAATATTGCCCGGTCAAAGCACCCAAAACGGTGTTGACTACTTTGCTCAATATGCAACTGATAATACATTTGACTACAGAGGTAGCACAGGCATGATAATAGTAAACGGCAGGTCAGTTGAAATTGCTGAAGACACCATCATAATGATTGCAAATACAGCATTTGAAGATGACGATTTTGATTTACTCTCACTTAACCTGTTGGGTTCAGAAGACATTTTTGAATATGTTAATACTACAGCGTATGATGTTGATGAAAACATGGTAGCAGGTCTGATTATAATAAACGGTCAGATAGATGTTGCAAGTCGTGCAGAAGGTCTTGCATTGGTTACCGGTACATCTCAGATTAAAGACGATTATGGCGATGACTTAGACAGACTGACCGTGTTACAAGGCGGTGCATCAAAGCAAATCGATGTATCAGATGCTCTACCAATAGACGGTATTTTGTTCAAAGCAATTGCCCCGACACTTAATGCAAAAGGCTTAATGTCAAGCTTTAAGACTATCGCAGCTGTTGATGCTATCGGAAACTTAACAACTGGCAACGGTTTTTATAACGACGATTATATTGAGTATGTAGTCGGTAAGGTAGTGGATAAAACAGGCAGCAGGATTGCCGTTGACGGAAAAGATGGCGACGGTAATGCAGTTGAAGGTATGCTTTATTCAATACCCTACACAGCTAACATCTATCTATATAACGATAGTGTAAGCAACAGAGCCCTTAAAGCCCTTTTGGTAGACGATCTTGGTATTTTTGATGTTGACGGCGGCGAATACTTTGACGAATACGGCAATTATTTAGATGAAGTTGATGTGCTTATTAGTTGGTACGACGGTGTAATCCAAGATGTAGTTATTTACTTGGATACCAAATATACTGGACCGGCAGTTTAATAACAATTCACAATAACGAATACTATGTTATACTAATACTAAACACTTTTCAATTATTTGTATATTATATTCAAAAAAAACATATGAAAACTGTTTACTTTTTTAATAAAAAATTGATGATATATTTTTATGTGTGTGGTAGAATGGACTTAATAAAATATGTTCTTGGTGAACAGAGGTAGTAATATGAGGATAAAAGATGGGTTCATATTAAAAGATATAGCCGGCGAAATGGTAGTAGTTCCGGTCGGGGAAAACTTGGTCGACTTTGGTGCTATGGTTGTTTTAAACGACACAGGCGTATTTTTGTGGAACCTGTTGCAGGATGAAAAGGACGAAAGCCAACTGTTACAAGCTGTTTTAGACGAGTATGATATTGATGAGCAGGATGCTAAGCAAGATATAACCGAGTTTTTGGATTCTTTGGGGGATAATAATTTGCTCAGCGGTTCGTATGCAAATTAAAAACACAAGTATTAACGATCTTTATCCGGTTATTGCTCAGCTGCTCGAAAATCAAGATGTTAAGTTAATTATAAAAGGTAACAGCATGTACCCGCTTTTGCGAAGTAATGTTGATTCGGTTGTTTTAACTAAAAAGAATAAAATTAAGAAGTATGATGTGCTCTTTTACAAAAGAGAAAACGGCGAATACATAATACACCGATTGATAGGTAAAAAAGATAACGCTTTTTCTATGGCGGGCGATTTTGAAACTGAATTGGAATACCCTATATACGAACATCAGGTAATCGCTGTTATTAGAAGTTTTTACAGGGGCAAAAAACATATTTCGTGTAGCAACCTTTTATATAAAGCATACAGTTTTTTATGGGTTATGTTGTTTCCCAATAGGAGTTTGATAATCGCAGCAATAAAAAAAGCAAGGTATGCGCTACAAAACAAAAGGTGGAAGCTGCTTTGAAAAAAGATGGGTTAACGCTAAAGTGGGTATATACACAATCAAAGCACATATTGTTTCATTTAGTTGTACTTACTTTGATGGGAACTTTTCTTTCGGCTTTGGGTGTCAGTTTTGCTTTGGCATCAAAGAGAGTCTTGGATGTTGCTGCAGTAGGACCGAGTTCGGAGGTAGTTAAGCCCATTGTTTATCTGGCGGTATTGATAGTTCTTCAGCTTGTGCTTCAGATTGCATCGTCAAGAATAAATATTGTCATAACCGGCAAGCTTACAATGTCCATCCGCAAATTTGTTTTTGAAAAGTTACTTTTTAAAAGCTATACCGAGGTTAGTCAATTCCACTCCGGGGAGCTGATAAATAGAATTAACAGCGATGTACGCACCATAACCGGGGGAATTGTCGGAATAGTTCCAAGTGCGGTTGCGCTGGTAACACGAATAATACTTAGCTTTTGGGCACTGTTTATATTAGATAAAACATTTGCACTTATATGTTTGGTTGTGGGCGCTATTGTTTTACCCTTATCGCAAATATATCGTAAAAAAATGAAATTACTTTATAAGAAATGTCAAGAAAGTGATGGGGTCGTCCGCTCGTTTATGCAGGAATGTATTCAGAATTTATTGGTAATTAAGTCGTTTGGAAATGAAAAACCCATAGTAAAAAACTCTTCGAAGTTACAAAATATAAACTATTTTTATAATATAAAACGGAATAACATAAGTATAATTGCAAACATTTTATTTTATGTAGCTGTTACTGTAGGTTTTTATTTTGCGCTTGCATGGGGTGCATATAAGCTATCTGTCGGTTTGATAAGTTTTGGGACATTACCCGCAATGCTTCAATTGGTTGGGCAAATTCAGGTTCCATTTAGAAATCTTTCCTCGGTTATGCCGCAATATTATTCGGTTATTGCTTCAGCTGAGCGGCTGATAGAGATT
>JAAZFB010000418.1 GCA_012511915.1 Clostridiaceae bacterium | reverse complement strand
TCATCAAGGTCAATGTGTTGTTCAAGTAAAGATAAAAATTCAGGCTTGTCATTTTCAAAAATATTTTGACAATCTGAAAAAATATCTTCCAAGGAAAGCTGTTTATGTGTTATCATATATGCATAACGCCTTTCTGAGCTTAATATGGTTGTTTGTTTTTCTCAATTCAATTGTACCATATTTCGGTGATGTGTTAGACTATTTTGATAACAAAAAAATCCCGTATTTGTGCGGGTTGTGGTGTTTCGCAAACACCCAAATGAAATAAATAATAAAGAGGAGGAATAAAAATGGCACTTAATAACAGATATGAATTCTTATTTTATATCGAATGTATGAACGGCAACCCCAACGGAGACCCTGACATGGGCAATACCCCCCGCATAGACCCTCAGAACATGCACGGTTTTATTACTGATGTTGCAATTAAGCGTCGCATCAGAAATTATGTGCAGACCGCTTATGCAGATAAGGTCGGCATGAGAATTATAATGCAGAATGCTACCAATATTAACAAGGCAATTGCAGAAGCACATGAAAAAACCGATGGTATTGCCTCCAAGGACAAGAATAAGGTCAATGCCGCAAGGAATTATGCTTGTGATAATTTCTATGATGTACGAACATTTGGGGCAGTGCTATCCACCGGACTTAATGCCGGACAGGTAAGGGGGCCTGTGCAAATTACCTTTGCAAAGTCTATTACCCCGGTATTGCCACTTGATATTTCTATTACAAGAATGCTTGTTGCAGAAAATGTTAAAGGGGCTGTAACAGCAGCTGATTATGAAAAATGGGAAAATGAACAAGATGAGGACAAACTTCGAACTATGGGCAGAAAGCAATTTATCCCCTATGGATTATATGAGGCAAGAGGATTTGTCAGCGCTAATTTGGCTGATGAAACAGGTTTCAATGAACAGGACCTTAAAGTGTTGTTTGAATCCATTCTTAATATGTACGAGCACGACCGTTCGGCAAGTAAGGGACACATGTCAGTAATTGCCCCGCTGATTATATTTCGCCATGTAGGGACTGACAGCAATGCTGAACAAAGGGTGCGACAATCAAAGCTCGGTTGTGCTGCGGCACATAAGCTGTTTGATTTAATTCATGTTGAGAAAAAAGCAGAAGTTGCTTTTCCGAGGAGCTTTAAGGATTATGAGGCATGCATCGATATAACTCGACTACCAAACGGTGTTGAAGTAGGTTTTTTAAGTAACCCGCATGATAATATAACATGGGGCAACACCACTGATGAATGGCTTAAAATCAATGGATAATGATTATATCCACTTATCACTTTTATCGCAGTTCGGCTTTTGCACAAGACGCGCAGCACTGGTTATGCTTGAAAATGCTTGGCATGATAATGAATATACTGCCGAAGGGACAATGTCCCACGAAAGGGTACATACACAGGGGCAAGTCAAAAGAAGTGATACAATTTTTCTTTATGATTTTCGTGTGTATTCCCATGTAATGAGACTCAGCGGTAAATGTGATTGTATAGAAGCAACCTTTGACGAAAGCGGATACACTTTTCCTTTTTATGAAGGTAAGTTCAAACTTTATCCTATCGAGTACAAACACGGAGTTATCCGCAATGAGGAGGAATACAATTGTCAACTATGTGCACAGGCGATGTGTTTGGAGGAAACATATAATTGTAAAATATCATCCAGTGCAGTTTTTTATACCAATTCACATCGCAGGGTGGAAATACTGTTTGATGATGTACTAAGAAGTACGGTGATTTCTATGGCGAAAGCGTTGCATGAAATGTTGGATACCGGTAAAGTACCAAAAGCAGACTTTTCAGCTAAGTGTAAAAAATGCTCACTTAATGATTTTTGCTTGCCAGAAATAAGTACAAGTGCTAAAGGCTACAACAAAAAGCTGCGTCAAATAGCCTTGGGAGGTTAACCAATGTGAAAAAACTTCAGAATGTTTTATACGTTCTTACGCCTGAAAGCTACTTGTTTTGTCAAAATGAAGCAATCGCAGTTAGAATTGGCGGAGAAGAAAAAGCAAGGATTCCATCGCATACGATTGAGTCAATCTTATGCTTTGGAAACACTACTGTGTCCACGCCCTTTATTCGTTTTTGCGGGGAACGCAATATTGGGCTTACATTTTTGTCGGAATATGGCAGGTTTTATGGTCGCGTATATGGCCCAGTCAGCGGTAATGTGCTTCTAAGGAAAAAACAATATGACGCCTTAAATCAAAATGAATTATCATCACAAATCGTAAAATCAATATTATTCGGGAAATTTGCCAACTGCAGAATGGTGTTGATGAAAGCTGCCCGTGAACATGCGGATATAAATTCAAAGGAGAGTCTCAATGCCGCTGCAGAAAAAATTGCGAGCAGCGCCAAGTTATTAGATTCAGTTAATGACATTAACACAATGCGTGGTTTGGAAGGGACTGTTGCCAGTGACTACTTTGCTGTTTTTGACAATATGATAAGAACACCTGATACTAATATGTTTTTTGAGCGCCGAAGTCGTCGACCACCGGAAAATGAAGTTAATGCTTTACTGTCCTTTCTTTATATGCTGCTAAAAAACGACATTCAATCAGCTCTTGAATGTATAGGATTAGACCCGGCAGCAGGTTTTTTACATACACTTCGCTCCGGACGCCCGTCATTAGCATTAGATTTAATGGAAGAACTACGCTCACCGTTATGTGACAGAATTGCTTTATCTTTAATTAATCTGAAACAAATAAAAACAGATGATTTCGAAAACAATAACGGACAGTATATTCTGCTAGATAAGGCAAGAAGAGTCGTTATAGACCAATGGCAAAAACGCAAAAAAGAAGTAATATTTCACTCATTTTTTGAACAGAAAATTGCTATCGGTCTAATACCCTATGCCCAATCTCAGCTGTTTGCCCGTGTTATTCGTGGAGATTTAGACGAATATCCCGCTTTTTATTGGAGGTAGTATGTTTATTTTACTAACTTATGATGTTAATGTCGTTTCTGAAAACGGTGCTAAGCGGTTAAGGAAAGTTGCAAAGGTATGTGAAAGCTACGGCGTTCGTGTGCAAAATTCAGTTTTTGAGCTTTGCGTCGATTCTGCACAATTAGTTATGATAAAAAGAAGATTATCACAAACTATAGACGAAAAGAGTGATTCTATTCGTTTGTACATATTAGGAAAAAAGGGCGCGGATAAGATTGAAGTATTGGGAAAAGATGTAGCAATAAATCAAGAAGGTACTTTGATTTTATAATGTTCTATTTCTGTGCGTACCATAATCAATCATAAATTTGCAACGAGGTACGCGCGAAATTTTATGCTTATTTTCCATAATTATCGAGAGTAAGATGTTAAATATTGAAATTTATTAATAAAAATTGGTAAATTGTATAATTAAATTAACTTTTTCGAATATTTATTTATGCAATTTTGCCGTTGCCCCCCACGCGGGGGCGTGAATTGAAACGTCTGCGGAACTGATTATAACTTGGGCGACCTTGTGTTGCCCCCCACGCGGGGGCGTGAATTGAAACCACTATACAACTTAACTCACCTCGAGGGGCGCTCAAGTTGCCCCCCACGCGGGGGCGTGAATTGAAACACTAATTAAGGAGGGCGACAATGTTAAACAAAGTAAGTTGCCCCCCACGCGGGGGCGTGAATTGAAACAAAAAGATATACAAGGAATTACAT
>JAAZFB010000417.1 GCA_012511915.1 Clostridiaceae bacterium | reverse complement strand
GTCAGTATCCGCTGGTAACTAAGAATAAAGGGGCAACACTTATATGCAGCAGTGACCAGAATTCGGTGTTTTTGCTTGTGGTGACGGGACTTCTGACTTTTGGTCCGCTTTCAATTTATGCGGCACAGGAAATGTCGAAATACGGTATAATGGGTACATCTAGATATACCTCAATTACCTTGTGCGATGGGCGTTACAGGCTGATGTGGCCTGAAACCATGCCTGTTCCTAACACACAAGCTGTTGAAAAGCTGATTGACGAAATACAGGTGGAATATCAATTACACTTTGCTAGCAAGGGCTTCAAAAGCCGCAAGGAGCTGATTCAAAAAATCTCCACACTCAACCCAAATGGAAAATGGAGAGATAATGCAAAAAAAGCTTTCGGTGACCTGTATTCCGATAAGAAATTCAAGGCCATTCTTGAAAAATTTATGGATCCTGCATGGCAGGAACAAAATTTGCTGCCTTATACCGTGCTGATCTATAAGCGGGCAATCATTGCGGCAGACGAATATATTCACAAGGAACGTTACTTTTATATGAAAGAAAGAACTCTGGATTTAGTAATTGATCCGAAGCTCACGGAGCTTGCGTCGATGAGAGCGCCTAATTTACGTCAACCATACATTCTTCTTTCGGGTAAGGACACAGCGTTCCCCGTAAATGACAAGATTTATAATAGAGCAAAGGAGCATGATTCGGAGCAAGCACGCACAGTGGCTAATATCTATCTTACGCTCACTCACGAGCTGTTTCATGTTGTTCAGGCGGATAAGGTAAGGGTGCGATACGATATATATACGTCATATTTCGAGGCAACGGCGGTGACTGTTGAAAAAGAGGCGTTTGATTACTTTAAAAAGAATAAAACCGATGTTTTTTATGATAAGCTCAAATATGATGAGTCATATATAAAGCATTATGAAACGCTTATATTACCGCTTGGAAGCGGGGCAAGCTACTCATATGCCGATGCGTACACGCAGCAAGGCTATCTGCTTTCGGAGTTTGTGATGTTCCTGCGGGATAGATACTTTGCGAAAACCCCCAATAAACTTATGGAAAACGTGGTTTATAGTCTAAGAGCGTGCTCGGGTTACTTTGACGCAATTCGGAACGATGAACTGCTCTTTATCACCTCCTTATGCAAGGCAACAGGAAAAAGCAAGAGTGTATTAGCAAAGGATTATGAGGAGTGGTTGCTTAAAAATGATACTAACATTCTACTTCGGACTTACACAATTGAGGGGAAAAAACCCGCAGATTCCCTACCCGATCTTGTAAAAGGCAGCGTGTATAAGTTTTCGAATGCCGCCAGGAGCCTTGCAGTACAAATTGATTCGACATATAAGCCATTGTCAGCATCGGCGAAAATTCTTGATACTAGTAAAGTTGATAAGGTTGATGAAGCTTATCTTGTAATCGTGCAAAACAATGAGGAGGTTTTGAAAGATAAAAGGATAAGGCTGTTCTACTACCCTGATATAAATAACAAAAAAAGTACAGAACTAAAAGAAAAATACACAGTTATAAAAGAGCTGGGAAAACAGATGTCGGGTATTCTCGAAGTATGCAGCTATCACGAAGACAAGGAGTATTCGAGTGAAAATCATGCATTCCTTCTCACTAAGTCCGAGGCACCTAAGCTTACACTAAGCAATGGTAAACTTCAAATAACCTGTGAAGACGGTAGCGGTCTGTTAAATGATGGGATGATTGATGGCTATTCCCTCACCGTGATTGACAGCAAGGGCAACTCAGTTTTGTTAAAGCTTGATAAAGCTTCCGTTGACATACCGCTGACAGACTCATGTGCTATTGATGTAAAGAATGATGCCATAGCAAAAAATGTGTTGATGTCTGAGGGATCTGATGTAGGTAAATATAAGGATGTTTACGACGTTGATGCTTATAACCGTGCGATAGACACTCTGACGGGCAGCCAGATGGCATACTCTGCTTATTATAACGAATACATCAAAGATGGTGACAAAACAATAGATGGTCCTACTGGTAAGGAAGCAAAACTTGAGGGTTCAGCACAAATCGATAAAAAAAATGACCTTGTCGGAACTTGGAAGGGATTAATTATGAATTCTCAGCCTATAACAATGACTGTCGAGGACGGTGGCTCAAGCGGATATCAGTATAGGATTGAATTCTCACTCTACGGCGATGAAATGCTATTTGCAGGTGATGACAAGGGTGATGGTACGGTAACGCTATATATGGCGATGCCCGAGGCACCGGATACATGGATGGATTATTCAACGCTTATTATCAATTCCGAGAATGAAATACTGATTACATTCTGCAGTGGAGTTGTCAAGAGGCAGAAATAAGAAAGGAGCGTATTATGAAGATAAATTATTGCGGAAAATGTGGCGTAAAACTTGAGGCAGGCTCCAAATTCTGCACAAATTGTGGTTGGAGGCTGCCGGATGAGGCGGAAAGGGAAATAATTGAGTCTCAAAACGATTTAATTCAGAGCAATACAGAAGCATCTGTCGTTACACCTATGGAATCGTTAGCGTCAGAAAATATAAGGGCATCTTCTGATGAAAAGAAATGCATCAATTGCGAAGCTTCTCTGTCGCAAGGTGCGGAGTTTTGCACACAATGCGGTACGAAACAGGTAAAGGCTACATCAACATCTGAAAAATGGTGCATTTATTGCGGTAACGTCATGAGCGCAAATGATATGTTCTGTTCTAAATGTGGAGCAAATCAGAACGTGAATGTTCTACGACAATATTATGCCAAGGCAAATCAGAACGCGAATGTTCAGCAACAATATTATGCCAAGGCAGCTCCTGCTGTGAATAATCCAAAGAAAACATCCAATGGTGGAATTATCTTATTATTGGTAATAATTTTATTCATTGCTTCGATCGTGGGTGCGGTGCTAATTTTTGGCATTGGAGGTGTTAAGACAGAGGAAATGAGCGGCAAATGGTCTATTGGATTTACTATTACCGATATGAGCGATGATATGAACTATTATGATTTCAGCGATTACATAGGTGAAATAACC
>JAAZFB010000416.1 GCA_012511915.1 Clostridiaceae bacterium | reverse complement strand
TTTCTATCGTTTGAGTCCTTCGTGTCCTTGGTGTCCTTTTTAGTATAAATTAACGACTCAAAATGAAACTTCTTTACAACTCCATTTCTTCCACTTGCAGTATTTCTTTGGTGTCGTTATCGCTAATAAAGGCAATCACCGCGCAATTCTCCAATTTCCAAGGTTTATCGGTGAGGTATAGCGTATATCCCTTGATAAGTGTGTCGTTTGCTTGTAGGGGAGTGCCTAAGGAAGCGATGATGTTTCCTTCTTTTGGAGCAATATGGGTACGAAGCATGTGTTTGTGTTCGTAATTCAATATTTCGGGTGTTGTTCCTATCGCCGATGAGTTGTTCTTTTGAGCCGAAACAATGCCGCTTTCACTTAACACGACATATAGTCGCAGGTTTTTGTTCGTATTGGCTAAAAAGGTTGTTTTTACAAATACGTTAATTGAATCTTTCGAAGGATTACTTGTTAAGATTTGCATGGCTAAATCCGGTGCTTGACGCGGGATGCTTGCCATGCTTGATTTCCAATTAAACCTGCTAAGTATACTAGTAGCAGTATCTCCACTAAATTTTTTACGACTAATCATTCCGGAAGGATAGATTTTGATATTAAAATTAGAAGTTGTCAAATCGCCCATTTCTGTACGGTAATCGGCGTCATAAGGAGCTACTTGCGGTTTAGCATTAACTCCCGAATGTATGGCGAGAACGATTAAAGTGTCGCCCATTTCGGTTTTCATTTCATCGGCAATAGCATGTGCCTGCGGACAGTTGTTACAGAGGTGACCGGTGAAGTCTTCTAAAAGATATTTTTGTATTACATTTTGCAAAGCCGGAAAAGCAGGAGTGTCGAGTTCATTTCCTTTTTCCGAATAGGGTTTTTCGATTTTATCGCATTGAGTGTTAAACACGAGGATGCTTAACAACAAGATGATAATAAATGTTATTTTTTTCATGATGTGTTATTTAAAAACTTGTTACTACCGAGAGATTGCATCCGTAAGAGGCAGGTACCACACGACATACGCCGCCTACGCATAATATGCCTTCATATTGTTTACCGAAACCAAGGGAAACCTTGGTGGTTTTATGTACAAATGAAGTACTGACAAAATAATAATGACGTTTTCCTTTTATTTTATTACCGTAATTCCAGCGGTCTAATACAGAGATAAACCAACGGGGAGCAATGGAGTATTCCAATTGACCGTAAGCCCAATTGCCGTCATCTTGTTTAGTACTCATGTGTTGCAATTCCATACGCAGGGCATGTTTGTCGTTTATTTTATAGGTAAGGTCAGCGATTACGGTATGAGCATATACATTGGGCTCACCCGTATGACCTTCGATAACTTCCATATTATAGTTAAGGTAAACATAACTCAATATCAATTTCCATGCTTTATTGAAACGTCGACTGATTTCAATGTTAAAATCTTCGAAATACACTTCCTTACCGAAAGCAAAAAAAGGAGATGTATAGCCGTCGGTACCGTTAACGTTGATAATGCCATCATTTCCAATGGCTTCTTTTACATATTTTTTCTTGATGCCGTGTATACGTGAATAGTTTACCATAATGTCGGTTCCGTATTTTCCGCCTATCGCCGTTTTCTTGGGTATTTTGTAATTCACTTCCGCTTGAAATCCGATTTGACCTACTGCTTGGGAGGAATAAGCATACATGGAAGGAAGTGCATAGCTGTGTTCCCGCGTCAGGGTAGGGATATAGTTAATGAGATTATTGTTGATAGATGAATTTCGTAAAGTTCTGAAATCAAAGTTATCCGTACGTAATCCGGTTAAGAAAACTCCCAGTCCTTTGGTGGAATAGGAAGCGGTTAATAACAAGGCTTCGCCGGGTTTATATATTAATTCGTTGGCAGCCGAAGGGTCGTTGCATTTCCAGGCATATTCTCCTTGCAGGTTGAAACCGGCATAACCGAAATTGGCACGACCGGCAAAAGCTCCGATATTCTGTGGGAGTTTATAGTCGGGGTCTTGGTCTTTTTCAAATTTGCTGATAAAGCTTCCGCCTATACCGCTTCTGAATTTTGAAGAACCTATTTTTTTAAATATCTCATTCAAAGAAATATCGGCATCCACACCCCGCACCAAACCCTCGTGTGCAAACAGATTGCGTTGTTTCCCCCAAATACCGGTAAGGGTGATTCCTTTATATGGTTTGGCTTTTAGTTTTACCCCTTGGGTGGCATTGTCGAAGCCTAAGTTACGCACTTCATAGGAACGGTAAATCAAGCCGCTGCCGAATTGTTCGTAAAAACTACCTACCGTTACTTCAAAATATTCATGGTTGTAGGAAGCATAATAATATGGAATACCGCTACCGACATAGTTTATATTCTCAAAATCAATCAATGGCCATTCGAAATGCTCAAAACGAAAACCGGCAGCAAATCCGCCGTTTACATAATTAATATTGGCAAACACATTGGCTCTTATTTTGTTTTCCAAATCTTCAGCACCTATCATGCTGTCGGGAATATAATATTGTGCATCCAATTGCACATTGCCGCTGATTTTACCTTTATTCAAAAAATTGTTTTGTGAATAAACCGCATTAAATCCTAATGCAATGATAATAACAATTAAACTGACATGTTTCATGTATGCTATTTTTCTTCAAGTAATTTCTTAACTGTTTCGATATATTCCTTTTCCACACCCGGAGCATAAGAAGCATGTTGCCACACCACTTCCTTGTTGCCGTTTAATATAAAGGTATGAGGAATATCGTTTACGTTTAATGCACGTTTAAAATCCTGATTTTCATCCAACAACACTTCATATTCCCATGCGTTTCCGTGAACAAGTGGTGAAACTTTAGCACTGGAACGGGAATCATCTATCGAAACAGCATAAATTTTAACACCGGTTTCATCTTTCCAATCGTCATACACATCGGCTATGGTTTTCAGTTCCACCATGCAAGGTTTACACCAAGTGGCAAAAAAACAAATAATAATCGGCTTGCCTTCATTTTCAATATCTTTTGTGTTAAAGCTCTTACCATCAATTGTCTTAAGATCAACACTCGGTAAAGGGAAAGTTTTGGGAGCCTGGCTTTCTTGTGCAAAACTAAGTCCCCAAAAGAACATAATCATGGATGTAAATATCAATTTTTTCATTTCTTATATGTTTTTTTTAGGGTGCAAATGTATATTAAATATTTTTATGTTCGGTATTATCCTGAATTTTTTTTATATATTCTCCTC
>JAAZFB010000041.1 GCA_012511915.1 Clostridiaceae bacterium | reverse complement strand
TAAGTCTTATGCCAAAAAAGGCTTTTCGACTAAAAAGGAAGCATTGCAGCATGAAGCTGAAATGAGAGCAAAGCTAATAAACCCATCCTTTATTGCCACAGTAGCAGCGCAGGCCAAGCAAACTGTAAGAGATTATTTGCTGGAATGGATAGAAAACCATGGGGCTCTGAACCTCAGGCCATCTACTTTTGCAGGCTATAAAAGCAATATAAATAATCATATTATACCCTGCATAGGACATGTACAACTGCGTCAGGTGACACCGGGTGCGATTTGTTTTAGTGTTCCATAATAATTATATAATCCCATAATGTTACATTTCGTAAAAATGGGTAACCCAAATTACAACAATTTATAAATTTTTATAAAAATCTATGTCGAGATATGAACTTATGTTTTTAGTTAGACGTCATTACTTTGTTATTGTTGATAGATGATTTAAATTGTTTTTATTAAGCAGCTACAATATAATCTTTTATTGCATCCCACTTACCGCTGGCCTTTTTTGCTCTCAATGTTGCAATATACTGTGCTCCGAGTTTGTCCCTCCGCATTCCCGGCTGTCTTAACCTTTGTTGCAACACCCCTTTGTGACCACTTTCCACTGCTCCGCTTCCGATCAGATATCCTTTGTTTATAAATTCAGTGTATTTTATGCGTTCCTTGTTTCTAGTAATGTATTCTCTCAGATTCACTACACCAGTAGGAATTTTTTTATTTTCAAATACAGGCAATTCACTGATTACTTCATCAATTTTTCCTTTATCAAGCTTATCCATTGTTTTTTTAGCCCAAACGACCATTTCCTGTTCGTTGTTCGGATGTAAGTACTTCGAGAATCCGTAAACATTCTCTTTCAAATGACTGTAATCCAATATCATCACTGCATCCGGAAATAATTCATTGCACATGTTCCAGATCCAAATTGCACCGTCTCCTAAAAATACAACTTCTCTTATTTGGCCATAACCCTGTTGAATTGCTGCATCAAGCAGAAGTTGCTTAAAAACATCAACGCCCCCCAGATAGGGTACATACTCCTTCTGAGTTATTATCATTTTTCCGTCTTTTCTAGAAACACTATTTCGGTCATAATAGGCCAAACCCAATTTTATCTCTCGCCATGTCGATCCTTGCTTATCTGTTTCGTTTGTATTTACCATTGAGCCATCAGCATAAATGTATAGTACGCCTCTCTTCTTCTCCTTTTCATGCAAAACCGGAATGGATTCTTCCGGTTTCTCATAAGTTATCTTTGCTCTTTCGAGATCCTTTTCGTATACAAGCTTTCCGATCTTTTCAGAGACAACCCTCACCATGCCTTCGCCTACTTCTACATGAAAGTATCTTTTTATGTTTTCAGAACCTTTCTCAAAAGATGGACGATCTTGAGCGGAGTATGCGATCTCTTCGGCCATACCTTTTGTTATGTTGTGAATATCAAATAATTCGAGATTATTATCCACTAAGTTAAAACTTAAATGACAATAACGACAATGGTAGATGTCCCTTATTGCTGTGAACTTGAAAT
>JAAZFB010000415.1 GCA_012511915.1 Clostridiaceae bacterium | reverse complement strand
TTATAATAATTACGATGATATTAATAATATGAAAACAATCAATGATTATGCGGGCATTGCTCCGATTAAAGTAGATAAAAAGATAATTGATTTGCTTTTATTTTCAAAAGAACAATACCATATTACTAATGGCAATACTAATATCGCACTTGGCAGTGTTCTGAAAGTATGGCATGAATACCGAACAAATGGGGTGGAAAATCCGCAAAACGCAAAATTGCCACCCACGAACCTGTTAAGCAAAGCGGCTTTACACACAAATATTGAACAATTAATAATCAACACAGAAAATTCCACCGTTTTTCTTGCAGACCCTGAAATGAGCCTTGATGTTGGTGCCGTTGCAAAGGGTTATGCAACAGAACAAACCGTCAAAGTGCTGCGAGAGAGAGGATATAATTCTGCGCTTATCAGCGTGGGCGGAAATGTCTGCGCAATTGGTGGAAGAAATGATGATAAACCATGGGTTGTCGGAATTGAAAACCCCGACAAAGAAAGTGAAAAAGCCATATTACACAATGTCTTGTTAACCGATGCTTCCCTTGTAACAAGTGGTGATTATAGCCGGTATTATACAGTAGATGGCAAACGATACCACCATATAATAGACCCTAAAACGCTATACCCTGCCGAATACTGTGCAGCGGTAACAATACTTTGCAACGACAGCGCGATAGCAGACGCCTTATCAACCGCCGTATTTAATATGCCGGTTGAAGAGGGTAGCCAATTCATAGAAAGCATCCCAAATGTACAAGCGTTATGGGTATTAAAAAATGGGGAGATAAGATATAGTAATACTAATTCGATTTTAAAATGGAAAATTGAGGATTAGTATTATGGTTCATTAAATGGTTCACATTGATGACTATGAATAAAATTAACAATTTGGCAAATATTAATAATAGAAAAATTGATCGTACCTTTTATGGAGCGGAGTCGTGAATATTATATGGAGCAATTAAGCACCAAAAGAACTGATCTTGCAGTTGAATCTCATGAAATGTATCGACAAAGTTTAAAAACCGAACAAGTGCCCGGGGTTACTGTTGAAACGCAGGAGAAATACCAAACAAGTATAACAAGGGTTCATATCAATACTGATGAAGGAGAAAAATCAATAGGCAAGCCAAAGGGGAGTTATATAACTCTTGAAATTCCGCCGATGGTTCACAAAGAGCAAAAAACTTTTGAAGAAGTTACTTTGGCTTCGTCGGATGAAATCAAAGCAATTATTAAAATCGGCAAAAACGATCCAGTGTTAGTAGCCGGTCTTGGGAATTGGCAGATAACAGCAGATTCTTTGGGCCCAAAGGTTGCGTCTTCGATTTTGGTAACACGCCACATGTTTGAGCTTTTACCTGAAGAAATAGAAGAAGGGGTGCGCTCGGTCTGTGCATTATCCCCTGGTGTCTTGGGTATTACGGGCATCGAAACAAGCGAAATAATCAAGGGTGTTGTGCAAAAGGTTAATCCGGCATTGGTAATTGCAATTGATTCACTTGCCGCACGCAGGCTTGGCAGGGTAAGCACAACGATACAGCTTGCTGATACCGGCATAACCCCTGGGGCTGGTGTTGGAAATATGCGTCAAGGGTTGACTGCAGAAC
>JAAZFB010000414.1 GCA_012511915.1 Clostridiaceae bacterium | reverse complement strand
TAGACCTCAACCATAGGAAAGCTAATATTTAAAAGGGAAACGTAAAAACGTCTCTCTTTTTTCTTTTATACAAAAATAAATGGTATTTATGCAGGAAAATGCAAATAATTCGAATTATCTATGTTTAAGGATTCAATATAATTACAAAAAATTACGAATTACGCCTATGAAGCCATGGCATTGATGTCGTTTCTGTCTCTCGTGTTCCAAGTGTCCTTTTTAATACTCTATGTTTTCTTAACAGAAACGCAATATCTATTTCATCCTTTCTTCATATATATTAAAGACTTTTGCAGAAAATAAAAAACAACGTTACGTGAAGAAATTCATAGAAAAAATCATACAGGGGCTTTTTACCGTCAGCGGCTTTGTAACCAGCATTGCGATATTGCTCATTGTGTTATTCCTTTTTACCGAAGGTATGGGGCTTTTTAAAAATAAACTGGTCGAAGACGGTTATCAACTGGTTGTAAATAAACAGAATGATGTTTCTACGCTTTCGGCCGAACAAATAAAAGATATTTTCGATGGTGAAATTACCAATTGGAACGAAATAGGAGGAAACAATCGAGAAATTGTTCTTTTCCGTTTAAACGACATAAGCAATTATTTTACCGACGAGGAATTGGGAGCCGAATTGGAATTTGTTCCCGAAAAAATATCGGAACTCATAGCCCAACATCCCGAAATGATAGGATTTATTCCTCAACAATACATTGACAACGCGTTTAAAGGGAAGGTCTTGGAAGCGGGGAAGATAGGTTTAGGTGATATCTTTTTAGGAAAGGAATGGATACCGACAGCCACACCGGTGTCGTTTTACGGTATTTTACCGTTGGTAACAGGAACATTATGGGTTAGTTTGGTAGCTATTTTATTAGCCTTGCCTTTCGGGTTGGCGGCGGCAATCTATCTCGCCGAAATGGCCAATCACAAGATGCGTAATTTTTTAAAACCTCTCATAGAACTTTTGTCGGGTATTCCTTCGGTAGTGTATGGATTTTTCGGTTTGATAGTTATTGTCCCTTTGGTACAGAAACTGTTTCAATTGCCGGTAGGCGAAACGGGCTTAACGGGCAGTATCGTATTGGCCATTATGGCTTTGCCAACCATTATTACCGTGTCGGAAGATGCCATGCGTAATTGTCCGCGTTCCATGCGCGAAGCAAGTTTGGCTTTGGGTGGCAGCAAGTGGCAAACCATTTATAAAATCGTGATTCCCTATTCCATATCGGGTATTACCTCGGCAGTAGTTTTGGGTATTGGACGGGCTGTGGGCGAAACCATGGCCGTATTAATGGTTACGGGAAATTCGGCCGTGATTGCAACGAGCATACTCCAACCTTTACGAACCATTCCGGCAACCATTGCCGCCGAATTGGGAGAAGCTCCCGACGGCGGTGTGCATTACCAAGCTTTGTTCCTTCTGGGTATTATATTGTTTGTAATCACTCAAATTATTAACTCCAGCGTGGAATACGTATCCGCAAAAAATAAAATATAATCATGAATATAACATTGAAAAAACGTCGCTCCCAACATCTTGCCTTCGGCATAGTTTCTTTGTTAACCTATTCCATTGTAGCTATATTGATAATAATACTTGCTTTTATTATCATTCGTGGTATAGGAGTTATCAACTGGGAGTTTTTAAGCACACCCCCGACCGACGGCATGACCGGCGGCGGCATATTTCCCGCCATAGTCGGTACGTGCTACCTGATTCTCGGCAGTGCCACTTTTGCTTTCCCCATAGGGATTATGAGTGGTATTTATATGAACGAATATGCTCCCAAAGGGAAATTAGTCCGTTTTATCCGAATGATGACCAATAATTTAAGCGGGATTCCTTCCATTGTATTCGGTTTGTTCGGCATGGCACTTTTTGTGAACAAATTGTCGTTTGGCGATTCCATATTGGCAGGATCTTTAACATTGGCTTTGTTGAGTTTGCCTTTGGTTATACGTACTACTGAAGAAGCTTTGAAAGCTATTCCCGACAGTTTCAGGGAAGGTAGTTATGCCTTGGGAGCTACCAAACTACAAACCATTCGACGTGTTACCCTGCCGATGGCTTTACCCAATATTACTACCGGTTTAATTTTAGCCATAGGAAG
>JAAZFB010000413.1 GCA_012511915.1 Clostridiaceae bacterium | reverse complement strand
TCAGCCTGTGCAACCTTTATGGCAAATTAAATAACCCAGACAGCACTGAATCGATTTCAGATGCCGTCTGGGATTGGTGCAGAAACAATATTCATCCATATGATATTGACCTTCTCTGTGAAATGCTCGAAAGTGAGAAGTTCGCACATATCACTTACAGGGATATTATTGAGAAGGATGCTACTTTCAGCATAAAACGGTTTATCAAGGATTTATGTGATCTTGGTACTGTCTTCGAGCTGTTTTATATCCTTGATAACTTGAAGTATGAAGGTAATGTTAAAAATGCAAGAAATCTATATTACGAAGGTAGGCTTCGTGACAGCCTTGCCTTTTTAGAAAAATATAGTAAATATGAGGACGATAAGGAATACAGGGTTCGTGTTCTAGAAGATTACAATGATCTGATCTTCAAGGTCATTGATATGTTCCCGGACTTTCGAATGAGGTTGAAGTTAGACAAGAAAACCGGCAAGGTGATGTTCGGTGCAGATGTGCAGTCAGTATTTGATATTGCTTGGTACACCTTTTCAAGAATAGTGGCAGATGTTGCACCGCCGATTGATGAAGACCTTGACTATTTTGAATCGCAAGGCTCGATACTTTCCTGCCTTGCCTGCGGAAAGTATTTTGTAAGGAGATCAAGTCGTCAGCTATATTGCGATAGTTGGGATTGCCAAGCAGAGCGTAATCGCAGGAACAGACGTGCCAGCTATGCTCGGAAGAAGGCTGCTGAAGCAGAAAATAAAGAATAAAAAAAGACCTCGATACTATCCCCGGTGTGGGTGTGGCAACGAGGTCTATTCGTTTGTGATGGTTTATCCGAGATTTTCCTTGATAAATGCAATATCCTCCTCGGATAGCACTATGATTACTTTCAAGTGACCGAAATGCTCCTGCAGTTGTTTTTCTAATTCTTCTTTGCAGTTATATGGACCACTGATTTTTATAAGGTTTTCATCTGCGTTCTTGCAATAGGCTGTTAAGATGGTCTTGTTCAACTGTTTGCAGAATTCTTCATAACTTAATTGTCCGGCAGCTTTCATAGCTTTGCTTGCATTCTCCAGTTCTTCTTTTGTCCAGTCTCTGCTCATATTGGCACCTCCTTCATCATACATATATTGCTCTGAAAGAAAAAAATAGCAAGCTAATACATCACTTTTTCAAGATAGGATTTCGTGACGGTTTACAAAATAGGTAAGCGTTACTATAAGACAATTTATTGCTACTTGCCATAGCAAATGCTATAATGAGAAAAATGGAGGTATAAGCCAATGACCTTTGATGAAATTCTCAAGACTATACGCAAGGAACTTAATATAACGCAAGAACAGCTTGCACGAGAGTTAAACGTAAGCTTTTCTACTCTCAACCGATGGGAAAATAATCGAAACACACCAAGCAAGCTTGCACGAATGAGGCTTGTTGAATACTGCACTAAGAAAAGCATTTCCTCGGATATTATCTCCGAGCTGGAACGCGTTCAAGATACTATTAAAGGAACAGGAGTAATAAATTATGATGATAACAACCAGTAACTTCAAAGAAGTACTTGGACATATTGGATTCGTACAGCTTAAAGGTAAGGATAAGGATATTTGGCTTAAGTCGTATCCGACATGTGAACTCCGGGTTAACTTTAAAAGCAACTTACTAATTTATCCTGAAGACAAGGGGTTTATCGTTAATGAGCGGCAGACCTGTAATTTTGGTGCGCCAGAAAACTTTGTTGTATTTGAATGTGTAGACCGTTTACTTTCAAAAGGGTATAAGCCGGAACATATAGAACTAGAGCCGAAGTGGAAACTCGGGCATGGCGCGAGCGGTGGTAGAGCCGATATTCTAATTAAGGATAACAGCGGTAATTCCATGCTCCTTATTGAGTGCAAGACATGGGGAGCTGAATTCGAAGCTGAATGGAAGAATATGAACCTTAATGGCGGACAGCTATTTAGTTACGCCCAACAGATTAAAAGTACGCAATTTCTATGCTTATATACTTCAGGATGCCTTGATGATGTGACCTTATACAATAATCATATCATCACACTTAACGATAATATGGAGTATTTGAAAACCCTTAAAGAGCCATTGGCATTTGCGGATGCAACTGATGTACAGACGCTTTATAAGGCATGGTATGTAACATATAACCATGAATACGAAACCATTGGTATATTTGAAGAGGCTCACCCAGCCTACGAAATCGGCAAGGCAAAACGTACTGCTACTGATCTGCAAGACATCAATCATGATGATATACAGAAGAAGTATCATGAATTTGCGACAATTCTTCGCCAGCACAATGTATCAGGACGTGAAAACGCTTTTGATATACTTGTCAATTTATTTCTCGCAAAAATAGTTGATGAAATGCAAAATCCGGACGAATTGATGTTCTATTGGCGTGGTGTAGCCTTCGACAACTATTTCGACCTTCAAGACCGCATTCAGAGGCTTTATCGTGATGGAATGCAAAAATTCCTCAATGAGGAAGTTACTTACATTGATAACGATGATATTAAAAAGGCGTTTCGGCTTTTCAAAAATGACCCGGATGCAACACGTGACCAGATAGAGGAATATTTTCGTCAACTCAAGTTTTACACTAACAACGACTTTGCGTTCCTCGATGTACATAACCAGCAACTGTTTTTACAAAATGCGGTTATCCTGTTAAAGATAGTGCGGATGATTCAAGATATTAAGCTAAAAACTGAGGAGCAGAATCAATTTCTCGGTGATTTGTTTGAAGGATTCCTTGACCAAGGTATAAAACAGAGTGAAGGTCAATTTTTCACGCCTACGCCAATTGTAAAGTTCCTTGTATCCTCGCTGCCTCTTAAGACGCTTATTGAGGATAGTACTGAACCATTGAACGTAATTGACTATGCTTGCGGAGCGGGTCATTTTCTTAATGAGTACGCAACTCAAATACGAGATTTTGTACCAGCCGAAAATCTGCCCAATTATTATGGACATAGTGTTGGCATTGAGAAGGAATACCGTCTTTCTAAAGTAGCGAAAGTGTCAGCATTTATGTATGGCCAAGATGAAATTCAAATTGTATATGCCGATGCACTTGCAGAAAATCCTGTCATCCAAAATGGTACATTTAACGTACTTGTATCTAATCCACCTTACAGTGTAAAGGGTTTTCTTGAAACTCTCACACCTGAAGAACGTGCTTCATTTGAGATTATTAAAGCAATTGACAATAAGAGTATATATTCAAACAACTCAATAGAGGTATTTTTTGTTGAACGGGCAAAACAATTGCTTGCTCCTGGTGGTGTGACTGCGATAATTCTTCCGTACTCACTCCTATCTAATAGTGGAGCAGTGTACACCAAGGCACGAGAAATAATTTTGCAGTACTTTGACATTGTGGCGATAACCGAGTTCGGGAGTGGTACGTTTGGTAAGACAGGTACAAATACTATCACCTTATTTTTACGCCGTAAAGAAGAAAATCCTGCCCTCGCAGAACATTACCTTAATCGTGTTAATGCTTGGTTCAATGGGGATTTTGAAAAAGATGGGATATTTGTTGATGCTGATTTGTTGGAAGATTACTGTCAACACATTGGTTACGAACTTGAAGACTATAAAACATTGCTAAATTCTACACCGAATGATACATTGCTTGATCAAGAAGAGTTCAAGGTATATCAAAATGCTTTTGATAATCTTGCAGAGACAAAAAATCGTAAAAAACAGAAAACATTCAAGGCACTAAAAGCTGATGAGCAGCATACAGAATTAATGAAAAGATTTACATCATATATCCGTGAAATTGAAAAGGACAAGCTATATTACTTTTTACTCGCATACAGTAACCCTCAAAATGTAGTTGTTGTAAAACCACCTTCTGGCACCAATGAAAGTAAGCTTTTTCTTGGATATGAGTGGAGTACTCGTAAAGGTTCGGAAGGTATTAAATATATTGGTATAACTACAAGCGATGATGACGATGACGAGACTATGTCGAGACTAAAGGGTATAAAGAGCATACGAACACCTCTATTCAACCCCTCTAATCTTGCAGACACAAGCAAAATTAACACTATCATAAGAGATAACTTTGATGGCATAGTTAGTATTGATAGCGAATATGTACAGCGCTACCGTCTTGTTGATATGTTAAACTTTTCAGGTATTAAATTTGAAAAACAGATTTCTCTTTCTGCTGCTAGAATGAATGACATGGAGATAATTGAAAACTTTGATAAATATCGCTTGAATGATAAAAAGATGTTTTCGCTTTCTATCGGAAAACGCATTCTAAACACACAGCTCGTACCTGACGGCGAAGTGCCAGTTTATAGTGCTAATGTATTCGAACCGTTTGGACGAATTAACGAACGACTAATAACAGATTTTAGCGTTCCATCAATACTATGGGGAGTTGATGGAGATTGGCAAGTAAACTACATTCCTGCTAATCAAGAATTTTATCCCACTGACCATTGTGGAGTGTTGCGTGTGTTAACAGATAAGGTTCACCCACGCTGTTTAGATTGGGTATTAAACAACGCAGGTAAAAAGTATGGTTTCACTAGAACACTTCGTGCCTCAATGCAAAGAATAGGGCAATTGGTTGTGCAGTTGCCAAATATTGATATTCAGTTAGAGATAGTTGCTGCTTGGGAAATCGTAGATGCAGAGTATGAACGAACACGTATGAGTGATGAAGAGTATCATCAGCGGATTGAGCAGTTATTTAACGAGCTTTCTGGTGTTTCAGGAAAAGATGAGCAGCCTAAGTGATAAATGGTTTGCGCTTTCACAATAGACAGAATTATAAATTATCCACAGCTTTTACCTAACCATGAAGTTCTGAAATAAATTATTAAAGTCTTGAAGCAGTCAGGTATAAAGAAGCGTAAATCTTGCAATTTCAATACTATATGTATATGAGCTCATTAAGAAAGACTGCACCGAAGGATAAAACCTTTTGTGCAGTCTTTACGTTCGAGCCTCCGCTTGAAGAGAGTCGGTCAAAAAATTACTTGTTTTCGTAAATCCCTAAGTTGAACTCCCTTTGAAAGGATGTTTTTTATGGGTGGTATAGGACTCGAACCTACGACCTTTGCGATGTCAACGCAACGCTCTAACCAACTGAGCTAACCGCCCGAGGAATGTGCATTATAACTGAGCCT
>JAAZFB010000412.1 GCA_012511915.1 Clostridiaceae bacterium | reverse complement strand
GAGCTTGAAGGCTGTCTCAGCATTCCGGGTATTTATGGGAAAGTAAAGCGTCCGGAAAGAGTAATTGTCCACGCCTTGAATGAACACGGCGAACCAATCGAAATGGAAGGTCTGGGCCTTTTAGCCCGCGCCTTTTGTCATGAAATTGATCATCTGGACGGAATTCTGTTTATAGACAAGGTCATACTGGGCTCCATTATCAACCAAAACGATTTGGAATCGGAGGATATATACAAATGATCGTATTCGGGCCTGTGCCGTCAAGACGTCTTGGGCAAAGCATCGGCATAAACAATATTCCACCGAAAATTTGCTCCTATTCCTGTGTTTACTGCCAACTCGGCAGGACAAATCACATGCAGGTGAAAAGGCAGGCGTTTTATAGTCCGGAAGACATTTGCCGCGAAACTGAGATCAAGCTGAAGCAGC
Organism: Clostridiaceae bacterium; assembly: GCA_012511915.1. Taxonomy (GTDB): domain Bacteria; phylum Bacillota; class Clostridia; order Monoglobales; family Firm-18; genus JAAZFB01. The sequence continues at coordinate 2,734 of JAAZFB010000412.1, read as the reverse complement.
TTGAAACGGAAAACAAACAAGCCGATTATTTTTCCTTTGTTCCGGACGGCGAGCCTACGCTGGATTTGAACCTGGGAAAAACGATTAAGCTTCTAAAACCCTATAACACCAAAATTGCCGTTATAACGAACGCCTCGCTTCTGTGGATGGATGAGGTCAAGGAAGACCTGATGGGCGCTGACTGGGTATCCGTTAGCATCGACGCTGCCGATGAAAAAACATGGCACGAAATAGACAGGCCGTATGGCAAGCTGAAACATCAGGATATTTTAAAGGGTATTATTGAGTTTTCCAAAGCATTTCGCGGAACGCTTGTAACCGAAACGATGCTGGTGGAAGGCATAAACGACCATGAATCCTGTATTGAGGAAATTGCGGAGCAGATAGCATTGGTGCAGCCACAAAAGGCATACCTTCTTGTCCCCACCCGCCCCCCTGCGGAATCAGGCGTAAAAAGAGCATCCTCTGATAGCCTGAGAAATGCAACCGCCATCATTCGGGGAGTATCCGGAATAGACGTGGAATGCATAACGGGCGACGAAACAGAGGAAGGTTTTTTCTTTACCGAGGATATTGCGGATGATATTATCAGTATCGCGTCGGTCCACCCGATCCGCGAGGATATTATCGAAAACTTACTTAAAAAGAGAAACGCAAGTCGATCAGTCATTTCGGAGCTTATCGATCGGGGCAGTTTGATAGAGTATACATATGAGGGCAAAAAATTCTATAAACGGAACATTCATAAGTAATAACGATAAAGGAGATTTGGGTTCTTGGACTACAAGATTATATCAGATAGGCTAAAAGACTTATTGAGCCTTAAAAACGAAGCAGTCGGTATAAAGCTGCTTCAGGATAATACATCCGTAACAGGATATAACAGCAACAACAAATATACTTTTTGCCAGTTTATCATGAAAGCCCGCGAAGGAAATAGGCTTCTGGCTACAGCGGATAATATTGCGTGCGCAAACGGCGCCTCGGCGTTGGGGTTTATTCCTGTTCCCGAAAAACTTATGAACGGCGATTTCCTGTCTCAACTGGGAAGCTTTCAAAAGGAAGGCGCGCAAAAGACCATGGAATTGATGCCGCGTTTTAGTCAGAAACAGTTTTCCGGGATCGCATTGGCACCTCTGCCCGAGGTCGATTTTGATCCTGATATCATTGTATTGGAAACGGTGCCCGAGCATCTGATGTGGTTAGCGCTTGCAACCATTCATGGAAACGGCGGCAGACTCGAATTTACTTCCAGTATTTCAAACGGTACCTGTGTTGATACGACGGTTGTACCGTTTTTATCGCAAAAGCTCAATGTCAGTTTAGGGTGCTATGGATGCAGGAACGCTACCAGCATTCCCGACGAAAACCTTCTTGCCGGGTTCCCGGGAGACCAAATCCAAGACATATTGGACAGCCTTCAGATGATCAGTGAAAAAGCAATGCCCAGAACGCGGGAAAAGAGGGCTTATGCTCGTTTGATATAGATTGCCCCGCCGTGAACTATTGTTGACATATGCCAATAACCCCTATAGGATAGTTTTAGAATAATGAACATGGAGGAGCTTCTTATGAAGGTTGGCTTAATCAGATGCATGCAGACAGAAGATATGTGTCCCGGTACTACAGATTTTAAGGTAATGAGGGAAAAGAAATGTGCATTCGAGGGCGTTGAGGGAGAGATTGAAGTAATCGGTTTCACCACATGCGGCGGTTGTCCAGGCAAAAGGGCCGTGACGAGAGCTGCCGAAATGGTAAAACGGGGTGCCGACACAATCGTTTTATGCTCGTGTATTACGAGAGGTAATCCGATAGGCTTTGTATGTCCTCATATGCAAGCAATGAAAGATGCTATTACTAAAAAAATGGGGGACACTGTGAAAATTATTGATTATACCCATTAAGCTGAACAGAAAAGATAATTGGGGGAACAGATGGAAATATTCCTTGACTGCTTACCATGTGTGTTGAGGCAGGTGCTCGAAGCATCGAGAATGGCGACTGACGCACCTGAGATTCAGGCGAAAATTATGGAAAAGTCTGTTATGATTCTCGCAGACTATAAAAGCTACAGATGTTCGCCGGATATTGTAAAAGATATGCATCAAGTCGTTAAGCGCCTGACCGGTGTATCTGACCCATATAAAACGATTAAAGAACGAGATATTAATGCCGCAAAAAAAGTTGAACCATTTCTCAAGCATTATTTGGAGCAAAAACAAAACGAATTGTACTGGGCATTGAAAATTTCGGCCACAGGCAATATTATAGATTCAGCAATCTATAGTGATATAAATATTGAAAGCAGCATTGAAATAGAGCTTGCCAAAGAGTTTTCAATCTGTGATATTTCTGCGCTGGAAGAAATGTTGAAAACAGCAAAAAGTATATTGATTATCGGAGATAATGCGGGAGAAACCGTCTTTGACCGCGTACTGATTGAATATCTTGCCGGTTATAAAATTACTTATGCAGTCAGAAGTGAGCCGATTATAAACGACGCGACTTTACAGGATGCTTACGATTCCGGCCTTTATGACTATGCAGATATTATCACTACCGGCTGCGGGGCACCCGGAGCCGTTTTGAATCAATGCAGCGCGGAGTTTCTTTCTGCATTTAACAGCGCGGATAATGTTTTCAGCAAAGGGCAGGGGAATTTTGAAGCTCTTTCCGATTGCCGAAGGCCCGTGTTTTTCCTGCTGAAAGCAAAGTGCACCATGATGGCTGCAAG
>JAAZFB010000411.1 GCA_012511915.1 Clostridiaceae bacterium | reverse complement strand
CTGACAGCCAGAACGACCTCGGCATATTTTGTGCACATGCCGATGAGCGCCGATATCCACAGCCAGAAAATTGAACCCGCACCGCCCAAAGTAACGGCAGATGTAATGCCGGCGATATTACCTGTTCCCACCGTCGCCGCCAGAGCCGTTGTAAGCGCCTGGAACGGCGTAACGGCGCCCTTTTCTGATTTTTGCTTTTTAAAGGCCTTGCAAATGGTGTTTTTCATGGCATATCGGAATTCAAATATCTGCGGGAACCCCATACGCAGGCTTAAATAAAGCCCTACGCCAATGATTAGCATAAGCATTGGTATGCCCCACACTACATTACTGACTCTTTCGTTGATACTTTTTATCCACTCCATGACATTGCCCCTTTGTAAACCGTATTTTTTCAATCCGTAAAGACATGCTCTTAGAGAACATATTACCGATATTTAAAATACAGAACAGCTTAATGTCTTGAAGGTATGATTTCACTCATCTATTTCTTCCTAAGCAATCCATGATGAGCGTAAACAGTTACAATATATTCCCCGGGTAAAGCCGTGTTTTTGGTATTGACATTGATAAGTTCAGATGTTAATATATCAAAGCTATCTCTTGCATCCGGTAATGCATACGCGCGAGTGGTGGAATTGGCAGACTCGCTAGATTCAGGTTCTAGTGTCCAATATGGACGTGGGGGTTCAAGTCCCCCCTCGCGCACCAAAGAAAGCTTGCAAACTCAGTGTTTGCGGGCTTTCTTGTTTTCGGGTGATTACTTCTGACATCGCAATTTTATGGTTTTGTCTAACATTTGTCTAACGGGCTTTCAAAGGCGTCGTTAACCCAGTAATTCGTTTATCTTTGCCGCCATTCTCTGTTTTGCCTTGAAATCCAAATGTCCATAGATGTCAGCTGTCGTCGCGATCTGTGAGTGTCCAAGTAATTCCTTTATTTCATATAGCTCACAACCTGAGTTTATGAGTATGCTTGCAGTGCTGTGCCTGAGGTCATGAAACCGAATGTGAGGCAACCCATTGTCTTTCAGGAGCTTCTTGTAATAATAAGATAATCCTGTAGGGGTAATTGGAGTACCATCTTCTTTCTTGCAAATCCATTCATTATCATTGTAGCAATTACCGAATAATATTTCGTTTTTTTCTTGGCGCTTCAGCAAATCTTTAAGATACTTCACTAAACCAGCCGGTATTGGTAGCGTCCTATGGCTTGATTTGTTTTTTGTGGTATCTTTTGTTATGATCCTTTTCGTCCTAACAACTGTTGTTTGAATGAGAAGCGTGTTTGCTTTAAAATCAACTGCTGTCCATTTTAAGCCCAGCACTTCACTTCTTCTCAAGCCTAAGTACGATGTAATAACGACCGCTGCTTCAATCGGATTTCCGCGAGCGCATTGAATCAACTTTTTTATTTGCTGCTCATTATATGTCTTTGCCTGATATTTTTGTTTCTTCGGCAGCTGAACCCTGTCTGCCGGATTATAGGGTATCAAGTTATATTTTAAAGCGATATTCAACGCCTTATGTATGTTGCTATGGTGTTTTTGAATTGTGCTACCACATAATCCCCCATTGATTTTGTCGGTGTAATATTTTTGTATGTGCTCAGGCTTTAGCTCGCGTAACATAATACCTTTTACTTTGAAATACGAAACAATGTGGTTTAATGCATACTGGTATGACTCGAATGTACTCTCCTGGACCTGTGTTTTCATGTTCTCAAACCACTGATTCATATAATCAGCAAACAAAATGTTGGTTTGCTCCGCAAGTCCTAGTCGCTCCTTTTCCTCGTATTCTGAAATGATCTTTTTTAACGCTAGGTTGGCTTTTCTCTTGTTGTTGCCTACAACGGGTACTTCGGTATTAATCCATAGTGGTTTTCTATTTCCATTTTCATCTTTACGATTCAGTACAACATAGTAATTTTTGCGTCCTGTTTTTGTCTGTAGGCTACCTGTCATTTTATGTTCTCCTTTCTGATGACCAGATTTGCAGCCTATCTATTGACTTTTAACATTAGTTATTGTAGTCCTTAGATAGAAAACTCTCTAGTGTGTCAAATCCAGGTAGTCTAAGACATTTATTTTTGGAATACGGTATGCCCTGCCAATAATTCTTGATTTTATTAGTCCGTTTTTAAGTAGAGAATACGCAAGGCTTTTACCAATCTGTAATGCTTTACATAATTGTTCAACTGTCAATACATCCGGGTATTGTTCAAGTTTCATTTCATTCACTTTCTTATCTCAGTGTCAACTAGAAATATGCTAGTTTTTTATTATCGTCCGTAGTCGCGCTTGTTTGAAGCTAGTTTTTTACCCTGTTGCGCAACCTCCCGCCGGCGCATGTCGGCGATGATACGAAGCTTTTCTGCGATTATTCCGCTGCGCTTTTCAATGCCGGAGACGTGCTTCAAATCCCAGCGGATTTCGGATATTTGCAACGTCATCGCTGTCCGGCTCTCCTTTATTTGTTGAACTTCATCGGGATCAGCTGCGCGTCGGAGCCGATTGTTAAGTTTGGTACGTTCTTTTTCAAGCCGCGTCATTTCGGACAGGCGCTTTGCTTTGAATGTGATCAGCTCCGTTGATTTTGAGATATTGTGCTTGCACAGAAACCGCGTTTCCTTGATTACAGCATCCATCTTCAGCAGATCGGCCTTGAGAAGCGGGTGAACCCTCTTTGGCAGCGGATTCTTCGGGAGGATACCCATCCTGTAGCAGTAATGCAGATATAGTGCCTGAAGACCAGTGATTTTTTTGCTGTTATGTATATTACCCCTGAGCTGGTAAGCTAGCTTTTTCTTTTGCGGTCCAAGCAACGATTTTGTACTCCGAACAGATAGTGGGTTAGCCATGACACGCCTTTGAATCGCTTCCTCAGTATAGTTATTACCCAGTGTCTTCAGACGCGTAAACCGTTCTCTACCCAGCAGACGGACGGCGATATATTTACCATTGAGATTGACCTCATATCCCATCTGTCTCAGTGCTGTATAGACCTGCTTAGGGACGACGGAATCCCAGATGGCCTCATCAACGTCAGCTCGTATAATAT
>JAAZFB010000410.1 GCA_012511915.1 Clostridiaceae bacterium | reverse complement strand
GTGCAAAGGAGCAATACATATACATACTTCCAACAGTCATTGCGGAAAGCTTTCTCCCGACAAGGTAATAGAGGATTACGGCAAAAAAAAATTTAAGTATGATTTTATCTCCATTACTGATCATGACTCTTTTACCGACATTGATGATTTTCAAGGTAAACAGCCGCTTTTACTCATACCGGGTGTTGAAAACAGTATGGAAATGAGCCATATCGTCGCGGTCAATGCTAGACGTGCGCACCGGCTGACCGAAGACGCTTTTGAAACGATGGTAAATACGGCAAGGAAAAAGCTGGCTGAATTTTTAGACTTATCTGTTTTAAATGAATTATACATGAAAATTGATCAATTGATACAAAAAAACGGAGAAAAACGTGATCTATCGGTTTTTGGAATAGTAGGGCTTGTAAAGCCGCATTTGGATGAAAAGCAAAATGATGACTTTATTAAAGCTTCTTTGCAGTCATTAGGAGAACCTGACTATCAGCGTATCGTAAATGAAATTACACAAAGCGGTGGAATAGCCATTTTGGCTCATCCCCATTGGCTTCGGGAGGACTATTGGGAAAGAGATGTCCTGGAAAGTCTCGAAAATTACACCGGAATAGAAATCCTTAACGGTGACTATGTTGCCGGTCTTACAAATATCGCTACTGACTCCTGGGATCGTCTTTTGTCAATTGGCAGAACGGTTTGGGGATTTGGCGGAGATGACTTTCACAATCCGAATGAATTCAACAAAGTCTGGAATACTGTAAGGGTTAATGAAAAAAGTACGGATAATATTGTAAAGGCATTGATGGAAGGTAGTTTCTACGTTAGTACCGGTGTAGAACTTTCAGAAGTAAAGTCTGAAAATGATCAAATATATGTAGCGATAGAAGATAACTGTTTTACAAGCCGATATTATAAGTTCTTCCGTTTTATTGGAAAAGACGGCGAGATACTTGATACACAAATAAGCAAGAATCCGACTGCCATTTACAGGGCAAGGGGAGATGAACTGTACGCAAGAGTTCATGTGTTGCTTGAAACAGGCCAGATGGCATACACTCAACCGTTTTTTCTTGATGGGAAGTAATGTTATGAATGGTTAAAGTGGTGAGCATGTGAAATTACTTCATCATTGTTCCTTGCAAAAAAAGTTAACAATAATGTTCGCATTAGTAGTTAGGATACCTTGCAATATTGTATGCCTGATCATGTATAAATACCTGGAAGGCAAACTAAAAACATAAAGTTTGGAGCAATATTCCAAATCCCTTGGATATATAGAACAGAACATATCCTGGAACATGGCGCATATAGAGGGTGTTATTGATGTATACTCAAATTCGGAGACCTTAAAAAGGTTGATGACTGAAAGTAGCATGAAAAGCGATTTTATTGTTAACCTTATATTTGATACCAATGATGAAAAAAATCAATGCCTGGCATATTTGAGAGAGTATAACCCCGAAATAACAATTCTATCCCATAAAGAAGATATATTGGAAAGAAATAATACATTTGTCCGGCAGTCCCGCTATTCCGGTGACGGTGAGCTTATGGATTTTGTGAATAGCTCGCGGAAAAGCTGTTGGACTCAACCCAAAACATGCAAGGCCAATACTTTTGATTTATACTCATCATATGACAGGACAGTAGTCCCCTACTATCAAAAAATATTTTCAAGCACAGGAGGGTATATTGGAACAATACAATGCAGCGTGCAGCTGGAAAAATTATTTAGTCCGATAAATGATTTACTTGATGACGGAGCTGTTATGATATGGAT
>JAAZFB010000409.1 GCA_012511915.1 Clostridiaceae bacterium | reverse complement strand
TGGTGCTGAAAATACGGATGATGGCGTAGTGTTTTGGTTTAAGTTTGAGTAAATTATTTCTTAAGATATGGTGATAATATAAATTTGCTGCAAGTGATCATAAACCCCCAAACCCCCGTAAACCCCTCATTTCAAGCAAAAATAAAACCACCCACCGATAAAATTTATTTTATCAATAGATGGTAGATAATCTGGCTACCCTACTATAAAATGATACAAATGCACACCCCTCGTCTATCTTTCAACGATTTTAGTGTGGGGGTGTGCAATTTCATCAGGGGGTGCGCAGAAGTCTACACTTGAGGTAATACTGATGGGAAAAGGGGAAAGCACAAATCTATTTACGGACCCGCTGAGCCCAAGAATCAAAGGATCGACTTTTACTCTGCAAGCTTACTTGCTAATCGTAAACCGTTGTCACTGTTCAGTAAATATATTTGTCATTGTTCCGTCATTCGTTTTTGATATTTGTACCATATAATTTACAGTTCTATTTGAACCATTATCCCATAAAGGAATACGAATTGTAGGAACCTTGTCAAAACTGACTACGGTAAGATCATCCTTATCCACATAAGATAGGTTAGTTTCTTTTGATAAAAGATATGTGCATATATAGTCATCACTAACAACGGATACGCTAGCTTTGTTGCTATCACCGTCTTGATAGAAAAACACAATCAATTCCTTCGCGCCGTCTGCAAATATGTTTTCATACAACGTGTGGTATATGACAGCATTTTTCTCTGTATCTTTGAATTTATTTAAATATTTTTCACCGCTTGTTTTGGCAGGTATTATTTTATTTGTTTCCTGATTTATTTGTTTGGAAGATTCGTAAAAAATGTACCCCCCAACAATTAAAACAGCGAGCACAATAAGCATAGCCCCTTTTTTATAAATCATTAACTCTTCCTTTCATAATTTAACAAACATTAGGAATCACCACATGAGTAGAGGATTTGAGTCCATTTCTACTGAGAGAATTTCATTCTGAAAAATCCTTTAATAATGGCGTTTTGGGGAGACAAAATAAATGCTTTACCCCTATTTTTGTCGAATTTATAAGGTGACAAATCCCACAATTCAACAAAAGGAGGATGAAGCTGCCTTGTATATTCGACAACAATGCCTATTTTCCTTTGAAGACGCATTAAAAATGCAACCAGAAACCAGACTTGAACAGATTTTTGCCACTCTCGATTTAGACCCGATTTTCAAAAAACTGCCGGTTAACTCCCAGGGCGGCCCTGATGGATATGATACGCCAGTAAACTAAGGGCAGTCATCGCATCTAAGACAGAACATATTCCCAATACCGCAGCCCTAGTTAGACGACTGAAAGCGGATTTAAGGTTTTCGGTTCCGTTCCTATGTGAATCCATCTTCAGCCGTTTTATAAAATGTTGGCCGAAACCAATGCTCTGTAGGACTTACATCGGGCACTGATTAGCAAAGCCGAGGAATTGTGTATTATTGATACTAGAGTTGTAGCTATCGATTCAACAGAAGTAACCCCCGCTAGTGTCCACGATAGTGATAAAGCCATCGCTCCTGTTGAGCAGGCTAAGAAAACCGTAAAAACTTATCCCCAATACTACCTCATGGATTCGGATTATGATAGTACCGATATATATGAAACAATCCGCAAAGACCACCATGCCCTAGCGATCGTACCTTATGAACCGCAGAGGAGCTAATCAACCGAAAGCTCGTTTAGATTTTGATGGTACCCCGATCTGTTCGGCCGGGTTCAGGATGGTTTACTTGGGCCATCATAAAGGGGTCAACAAATTCGGATGTTCCCATATGCTTGACAAATGTAATTGCCCTTATGGCTTAGCTTGGTGTTCTGAATCCAACTATGGGCTAGTGTGGTTAAAACCAGAGTAAAAGATGATCCTCGCTTATTCTGTACCCCTCACAGAGAGACTGAAATCTGGAACAAACGATATAATCAGCGCAGCGGGGGAGAACAATGCTTTGGCCGATTAAACGAACACCTTGGCCTTTAACATTTGAAACTTCGAGGGATCAAGAAAGTCATAACCCATGCGTACCTCTGTGTTATATCGCTGATATCAACAGTGATGGCAATGAATTCAGTTAAGAAAGATCAAGTAGCCGCCTAACCGAGAGCAAACCATTCAAAATTAGGTACAAGGGGGTAGTGTCTCTTCTTAATAGGAACTAATGCTACGGTTCCATTTTAGTCTAGCCATATCTTGTTTGGATTAGGATATTTCCTCATCATAATGATTTTTTGAGTTATGCAAGTCTCTCTTTATAAAAAGAGACTAAAGGAAAGCTCTGGCTAGTCAATTTCCAAAGCCTTCCTCTTCATCAATTATAAATTTGATACTT
>JAAZFB010000408.1 GCA_012511915.1 Clostridiaceae bacterium | reverse complement strand
GTTTTCTCTCGCATATATGGCACTCCTTTTTATTGGTGATATTTGCCATTTACACGGAGTTTTATACAATCTCCAATACCCACTTATAGCATCACTTTAAAGTTGCGTACTGCCCATCGGGCAGTACGCTTTATGAACAATCATTGCTGGGGTTTTGCAAGATTCTTGGAATAGAACTCTCGCATATTAATATTACCTGCGTATACCCAGGCGGCATTGTGTACAATGCGATCCATTATGGCATCTGCATGTACGCCACCTCCTAAGCGGACATGCCAATCTTCCTTTTTATACTGTGTACAGAAGATCGTGGAGCTGGAATCATGTCTCCGTTCAATAAGCTCGAGCAGAAAATATTGCTCTTCATCAGATAGATCATTCAGTAACCATTCATCCATGATTAACAGTTTATAGTTGCTGAACTTTTTCAAAAGTTTTGATATTCCTTGTTTGGTAAGTAATGCTTCATCGTGCAGCATCAGTAAATCCGGAGTTCTGATATAACGTGCTCGAATACCTTGCATACACGCTTGTCTCCCAATTGCACAAGCAAGAAAACTCTTACCAGAACCGCTAAACCCATAAAAAATGACGCTTGTGCTGGTATCAATGAATTGACAGTTGGAAAGTGTCATCAACTTCTGGCGATCCAGGCCACGGTCAATATAGTAAATGTCGTTGTAAGCAGCATTAGTTATTCGGAATTTTGCCATTTTGATAAGCCGCTGAACCTTAGTATTGTATTTTTTCTGGTAGACGTAGTCTACTGCAAGTTTCATCCGATCTTCAAACGCAAGTGTGGTATATCCAACGTCTTGAGATTGGGTATAAATGGCGTCAACCATCTCGCTAAGGTTTAATTCGCGAAGTTTTCTGCGGGTTTCCTCATTAAGCAGGCTCATTAATTATCACCTTAGACGTAATATTCAGAACCTCTGACATATCCTTGAACGGATTAATTAAGCTCTCTTATTTTGTTTTCCGATTTCTTGGCGAGGTATAGCTGATCCTGATTTGATGATAAAATAGATTTAAGGTGACTGTACCTTGGTACCCGTATCTTTGTTAAAGCAAGTTCACAAGCTATTTCCAATCGCTCATTGGAATAACGTTTAGTCAGTCGGAGTACAGATAAGGCGGAGTTATAGCCCTGCTCCTTGATTCTCACGCTATTGAAAATACGGTCAATATCTTCGCCGGTGCAGTTACCAATGGAGTAAGCCCACTTTTTAATTCGCTCATCATCCCACTCGGTATGTTGAAATTGATCAGGCATATGTTCTTCAAGGGTTGACCATTTATATTTAGAATAGCTCGGCAGTTTCTTGTGCGATGCAATTCTTTCGTCTTTGAAATATATTTCAAGCAGTGATTCAGTAACTTTAAGATCAACCTTTTTGCCGACATATTTATATGGGGCAGAATATCGGTTTGTCTTAAAAGCAATATGACAATCAATATTTACAGTATGGCCATATACCCATTCAGCAACCTCGTAAGGAATACCAGGTAGCTCTCTAAGATACTGTTTCTCCACTTCGTTGAAAACTTGCGTACGGCTGCCTTCTCGTTTTTGGAAAGGTGCATCATTAAACCGTTTAAGCTCTTTGGAGACCGCCAGTTTTAACTCTTCAAGAGAGTAAAATAATTTAATACGGAGCTTTGCGATGATTGCAGTAGCGATTTTCCCTGTCGTGCCTTCAACAGACGCTTTCTGTTTGGGCTTCCTTACGCCTGCTGGCATTATGGCTGTAAAGTAATGATTACCGAAATCCTCATACTTTTCATTCAAGATAATGTCGCCTTCACGCGGATGGCTGATAACACCCACTTTGAGATTATCGCATGTAATTCTAACCGTTGATCCGCTGAAATACTCGAACATGTTTACATGGCATTTCAGCCAGGTATCCTGTTTCATATCAAGACAGGGCTCCACGTATGAGTATTGACTATATGGCAATGTTGCAACGAAAAGATAAACCTTGATGATTTCGCTGGTATCCTTGCTGATAATTGACATCACTGAGCCGCTCCAGTCAACTTCACAAACCATACCTGGTTTATGGGTAAGATGATTTGTGAGGCTGTTGCAGGTTACATGTTCTGAATAACCTTCGCAGAATTTTGTATATCCCATTGAAAGGGAACCGTTTTGATTACAGGTGTCTTTATACTCCTTCCACAGGAGTTTAAGGTTCACGCCAGTCTTTTTTAATTCGCCATGGACATAGCTGTAATCCGGTTTCTTGTAAAGACTCTCGGAGGTGAATTTATCTGGATAGAACATCCGGTAAACTTCCTCCTCAGATTTGTCTTTAACGTCCTCATAAGTTATTCCTAGTTGGTCAGCAATCTTATAGACATCAATTATTGAATGCTGCGAAATCTTTCTAGTCCTACAGATTTCGCGCTGGGAAATTTGGGTTGCACGAAGCTCTAAAATCAGCTTCACTTTGATTTTTTTGGCCATAGAATGGCCTCCTTTCTGTAGAATTATT
>JAAZFB010000407.1 GCA_012511915.1 Clostridiaceae bacterium | reverse complement strand
TCCAAAGCCTTGCCCTAAAAAACGCCCCATGGATGGGGCGTCCCCTTCGCCGCATTTCCGTTAACGGTTTGCATTTGCGACGCCGATGAGCTGTGACCTGCGCTAGCCCTTCTCCCTGGCGGTGCTCGCACCCAGCGAATCGGTGTGGCGTGCTGCAGGGACTATCATTACTGGAACCAACTCCAGGACTCAGACCTTGTGCACCCTTGCGCGACTGCATTGTTCTCTGATGGATGATGCCATCCTTGCTCGGAGGACGCCATGGACGGCGTCCCCCTAAGTTGGTATTGGCTCATTCTTTTACTAGCAAATATTCTCAATTCTACAGTTTACAATGCTAATAAATGTGCTATAATATAAATAAGGACGACGACGCTTGTTGTTGTCAGGTTTTATGTGAAGGTTTAATTCTTAAAACGGTTTTTACAAGACCGTTTTTTCTTTTGTCTGTCCGGCTGTGGTTGAAGTAGCTTTTCTACAAAAATTCTTGCAGCAACTGCTACCACAAAGGGTATGAATATGTATTTCAACCACCAAGCAACTGTATAACCAATGCTGATGTAGAATTCCTTACTCATCTCAACCACCTCCTTCCTTTGTAGATTCCCTGCAACAACTATAACGTCGCCGCCCTTATGTGTGGGAATCTTTAGGAAGGAGCCTTCAAGACTACCCTCTCATCTCAAACCTGAATGTATTGTACTCATCCATTATATACCATTAAGAGCTGACATGCAATAAGTTATAAACATTTGTTCTATTTTGAAATGATTATTCTGCAAAGCCTTTCCCAAGACAATCCGCGACACGATGTCGCGGCAAACGCCTCATATTTCAGAGAACGGTTTGCATTTGCGACGCCTGACCGCTTACAGGGAGCCGCTTATGCCTGGGACCCTTTGGGTGGGCTTATGCGGCGACCGACTCGGTTAGCGGATGGGTGTGGGCAGAAATGACCTCATGCCCTGTTCACATAGCCTTTCTCCGTGCTTGCCCTTTATGCAAATGCATTGTTAAGTGTAGTTGGCCGACCCGCAAATCCAGAGCCACAAGGATGTGGCGCCTAAACTTTTACTGGTGTTTTTAGTTTACTTAAGTTTTTCATTTTACAAAAATTATTTCCGTCCCATATATAATTGAAAAATATAATCAACCTTATATGAGTTTCCATGCATTAATATTGCTTGTTTTATTTCTTCATATAATGCAAATTTGTTTTCATCTGGCAAACCTCTATGGTCGGACATGGTGTCAATTAAAGCAATGTACTCATATGCATTATATATCTTCTCATAATCAAAAAACTTCATCACAAGATCTTTAAACCCATATACTTTTAAATCTTCAAATCTATAACTAATATAAATTTCTGAAGGCTTTTCAAAATCTTCTTTTGTTTTTTTCACAGGTCTTTTATTTGATTGATAAAAGCTGTAATAATATTTTTCGTATGCTTTTTGAATTTCATTATAAAGTTCATCTCCGTCACCTGAAATCATATTATATCGAAACAAGGCAATAGCTCCGCCGTTTTTTAACAAATGAAATGCTTTTGGACATCCTATTTCTGCATCTACCCAATGAAAAGCGGAAGCAGCATATATTAAGTCGTAACTATTTTCTTCAAGTATCACCTCTTCAAATGCGGAAGTAATTACAAAAAAGTTTTTATACTCAGCAAATTTTTCTAATAAAAAACTCGACATGTTATCGCTTATTTCAATAGCGGTCACATCATATCCTGCATTGAGAAAAGGAGCTGTTGCTTTTCCTGTTCCCGAACCTATCTCAATTGCTTTCTTTTTCTCACCATGCCCGCAATATTCAATAACTACTTCAAACAATTTTTTGGGGTATTCTGGTCTTATTTTTTCATAATCTATAACAATATCATTAAAGTGATATCTCTTATTACGTTCCCACCCAGTTCCATTCTTTATCACTTCATCACCCCTCATATGTTCATTTGTTTTTCCATTTTTACTTCAAAGCCTGTCCTAACCGTAGGATACGGCGGAGATAACTCCTCATGGGGTTGCATATAACGTTCCGCAGTCGCGACGCCGATGAGCTTGGACCTGCGCTAGCCCTTCTCCCTGGCGGTGTTCGCACCCAGCGAATCGGTGTGACGTGCTGCCGGGACTATCATTTCAGGAACCAAGTCAGGGACTCGGACCATGCACGCCCTTGCGCGGACTGCTTTGTTAGGTGAAGTATCGCTCATCCTCTGACCGCACGGCGGAGTCAAGGCCTGAGTTCCTTTTTTCTGCTTTTTTCTTTCAACATATAAAAAGATTGCTAAGTAAAACAACTTCTGATTATGCTTATAATGTATAGTTCTACTTTAACTGCTTCCTCATGACAAGCCCTTGTTCAGCCTCTAAATATACATGAAACCCACACTATCTATACATCTCAAAATGGCCACCAAAATCTGATGATTGATAACTAGATTCTTTATACGGATATGCCTCCACAAAGTCAAAGCCATCTTGGACTGCATCCTTACAAACACGCTCTAATAGTAGCGTAGCAATGCCTTTTCTTTTCATCTCCGGTGCAATCACAAAGCAGAATATAGATTTCACCTTTATGCTCGTGTTAGATTCCTCTAAAGGTACATAATTCATATATCTCCGCCAACTAGCGCATTTCAAGCAGTCAGATTTTGTATTGGCATTGCACCATCCAACAACCACATCGCCACTATAAGCAAGATAACCTTGAATATTATTACTTTTGACATATTGTAAGGCGCATTTTCTTCTTTTCTCTGTCGTTGAAAAGTCTTTGCCTTCATAATCATCGTTACACCAACACACACAATAACATTTATGTTCATCCACATTGTCATCGTGTGGCGTAGTATCAAAAAAATGCACATAATCTTCTGCAAGTTCTGGTACCAACTTGCGTATCTTAATAGCCATTAGTTACCTCCGAAAAAATCAATAATCCCTAGTCCGCACTTTTTAACAAATACGCAGAGTGCCTCTTTTCGCCCGTGGCCGGAGGCAGGGCGACGGCGGTGGATGGTATTGCGTATAACGTCTCAGCAGTCGCGACGCCGATGAGCTGGACCCGCAAAGCCCTTCTCCCTGGCGG
>JAAZFB010000406.1 GCA_012511915.1 Clostridiaceae bacterium | reverse complement strand
TTGCCGCTCTACCGTCTGCAAACTTCAGTGAATAACGTTCATAATTATCTTTATTTATGTTAATTGCAACAGACGGATCATACTTATCATAAACAACCTCATCATCGAGTGTTACAGTGTTAATAACATATGTATCAAACGCAGTTATCTTTATCACGTCATACCTGCCGTCATTGTTATTGTCTATTACACTGATATCTCCCACTTTATCAGCAAGTGTTTTATCCGTAATTATGTTTCCAGTATAGTATGTATCATTAGAGATATATACTATATTAGGTGAAAACAAAAGTGTTCTTTCATTTTCATGTTCAAAATATGATATTTTGTCGGCTGATAAACTGCCAACATCATCAAGATTAATATTATTCATCACATTTCTTGTATTATTTATATCCGCATAAAGTATAACAGGCACATCGTCTTCATTTCCATATTTATAATAAATTTTTGTAAACATTCCGAGATAATCTTCCGTTGCAGTTGTTCCACAATCCATTACTAAATATTCCCCATTTGTGTCAAGCATTATTTTGTTATCTTGTAACTCAGATTCTGCATAAAAAGTAGTAAGTGAATTTGCGCATATAATCCCGTCCTCATCGTAAACTTCGTATAATTTTTTTAGCAGTGTAGTTGAGGTATCCTCTGAATAGGTCTTATTCGCTGTTACTTCAACCGGATTTAAATTCAACATATTGAATAATAAAATAAGTGCATCACTTCCACTTATTTCATCATCCCAGGCACGCGATATTGTTTTTAGCATTGATTTTGTATTGGCAAGTTTAAGAACTCCATTTTCACCCATAGCTTCAACAAAGCGCGAATATTGCGTTACGTCAAAGATAAGTTCTAACGCTTCCTCAAGTGTAATATTATTGTGAGGATAGAAATATAATGTTTTTCCTGTATCTTCACCACGAATAGCGGCAAGTGTTTCAATTGCCGCCGCATGCTCATTTGTTATCGGAACATCAGCATACACATTTCCGCTTGCAGTACTTGCCTCTGAATATTTCACTGCATTTATCACCATTTGTGTAAATACATCCCTTTTTACCATACCGTTGTAATTATATTCAAAGGTGTTATCAACCACACCTAATTGTGCAAGCAAATTATATTTATCCTCATATTTATTTGTATTTGTTTCTGAGATTTCTGGTGTTGCTGCATTTGCAGCAACACCATCCCTCTTATTAATTAGATTATATAACATCTGTGCTGCCTCGGCTCTTGCTGCAGCATTTTTAGGCATAAATTTCCCATCGGAATTACCTAAAATCACTCCGAGTGATTTTAGATGATACACACTGTTATATGCATAATCTGAGATTTCCTCATCATCAATAAATTTTTCGCTTTCTGATGAATTTTCACTGTTATTAAGTATATTTGACAATATTACAGCCATATCTTCTCTTGAGATTTCTGCATCAGGCATAAATATTCTATCACTTATACCTTTTATAACACCTTTTTCATATGCTGTCATAATATACTTATAGCCCCAGTAATCAGACGGTACATCGTCAAATACACTTTTTTCTGTATTTGATACCGAGTATAGCAATTTCACAGTCATAGCAACAAATTCACTTCTCGTCACATGTTCTCCGGGACGAAATGTACCGTCACCATATCCTGTTATTACGCCCTTACTCTTCATAGAATTAACTGCTTCATTTGCCCACTCATAATCATCCATGTCGGAAAATTCCTCTGATGTTTCCTGTTCGGGTGTTACATTGTCTGAAACTGAATTATCAGTTAAAACTACAGTGTTTCCTTTATCTTTCGATACGCTTTTTGAAGGTATCCCGGTTATTTCTGGTACCTTCACTGCCTTTAAAGAAGCTACAATTTCCTGCAAGCGAGTATTTAATATATCAATCGAACATTTTTCTGCTGAAAGTCTTCTAACACATTCTGCTTGATTAGCGCGAGAAAGCAGGTTAAAGCTTGAAAGCGACAGACCAAGAACATCACTATAGGTATTTAGAATATCAATTAAATCCTCTGAATCAATTTTCCCCCAACAATTGAAAGCTTGAAGAGCTAACTGTTCAGTTAATGCCTTTTTAAATTCGCTGTAGTCTTTAAAATTTCTGCGGGAGCAGTTGCTTAAAACTAGTTTAACTCCCTCATCTGTCATACTTTCGGTCAAGCTGTACATATTCTCTATAGCAGTAGCTTTATAAATCATTTTTTTAACGGTATCAAAATCATTAATAAGGTTGTCATTTAGTGCCGAAACCAGAATGGCATTATTAATAATTTCAACAATAGTTTCCCATGATTCGATTTCTCCCGCCGTTAATTCAAACTCCCCTAGACGTTCATATACAACATCAGACACAAGCGTCTTATTGCTTACTGTTTCATACATATCCCAAAAGCCGATATATTTTTCGTTATTGTTTATTATTTCTCTTATATCATTTCCGCTCTCTGCTAACATAAAGCTTTCTATAAGACCAAGTCTATAGCTTAACGGTGAATAGGAGACAATCTGCTTTTCATCACCAGCCATAAGTAAATATTCACCTTTTCCCGCGGTTTCAGGCATTATTACAGTGGCTGAATACTCACTATTTTTAGTTTCAAGTTGTCTGTAATAAGAAATAATATTTTCAAGAGGTGTGTTTCCAGTCGTAAGTGCCGAATAAAATTCCTCTATCGTAGTTCCTGCATTCAGCACAGTAACAAGAACATCCTCTTCTTCCGATGTACCGTTAATAATAATAGCATTTTTATCATTATCAATTTCTACATTAATTTTTGCATTTACCACAGTTGATATAATCAACATACAACAAATTAAACTTGCTAATATTCTATTATTCATTTGGCACCTCAATTTCCTGCTTGGAAAGTGCACGGTCATAAACTGAAATGGATTTAATAAATGCCGTTCCGCCGTATCCGTCGTTAAGATCTGATAATATTATTGAGTCAGCAATTACATCTGAGTTACGAATGTCTTTTTCCGAAATAAGGCTTCCATCTACATACCAACTCATTGTGCCGACCTCTGAATCAACTACTATCGTATTTATTCCATCAAGCATTTGCTCTTTAGTAACATTGAGCTTCCATGGATCGATTGTTGCTCCTCCAAATTTGAAATAAGCCTGTTGAGAATCTTTTTCAACATATATTACAAAGTTCTCATTTGGTGATGATATTATCGGACATTTTTTAGTGCTAATTACAGACAGATCCGCTAATTCAAACTGTAATGAAAAATTATAAGAATTAACAGCATCACAAATAATTTGTGGAAGTGTCACCGGTATTCTTCCGGTACTGCTTATTGCCGAAAATCCCTTATCAGTCCACACACTGTCTTCATTCAACGTAATATCATTTTGGTATCCACTTAAATCTGCCCATGTCTTGGCTGATTTGTCGATTATATTTCGTCCCGTATTATCCTGAGCATATACACTAAGAATCAAGTGTTCATTAATTATCGGTCTTTCTGTTCTATTTGTAGTATCACAGTCAATCATAACCGTCCTGGTTTGACCAAACTGTGAAGTAATATCCACCTTTATTACACCCGGTAGATGTATTTTTTTAATATGTATATCTGTTGTTGAATCCGTTGCTACCGCAACAACATCAGCTTCGGGTGTATTTACGGTTATATTATAGCTATCTCCCTCATTTGTGTAATCTAATAACTTATGTCCATTAATTTTTATAAAGGAAAGATCTGTTGAATCTTTGAGCATTGTAGCATTTTTTATGCATGGAATAAGCCTTTCGTTAAACATGAAAGCATTTGCAATAATGTTTAAGTTTTCTTCCGTTATATCGATTCTAAGACTCATTGTGTCAGCCTCATCCGTTAAAAAAATCCTTTTATCCGAAAAAAGTTTTATTAATCCACCATTTTCATCGTAACAACCCGCAAGCAGAATAATCTGTGCTTGTCCTCCCGTGTTGTTAATTATCGGCATTTTTACGTAAACCGAGGTTCCGCTTGCCGGATATGACGTTACAACGTTTCCGGCTAAATCTTCAAACCTGACGGTTGAAAACTCCGGTGTCTGTGCTGTTACGCAAATACTGAGCATAATAATAATCAGGCTTGAAAAAATTGATATAAAAACTGTTTTTTTCAAAAAAATCACTCCTCTTCAAAGTCTTTACTGTACTATTGCAAATCTTATTTCCTTAATTGCATTCCATTCACTTATATTACTTCCATTTGCAACGTATCTAACAAAACGAGCTGAAACAGGCTTTGTAAATTCGAATTTTTCCCATATAGGCTTTTCAATACTTCCATCACTTTTTCCACTGTAAACCATGGTAAAATTGATTCCGTCCTGCGAAACCATAATATCAAATTCTGCATTTCTCGAACCATTCGGATTAAACAATACTTCAGCATTTTTTATTAAATAGCTTTTATCAAGCTTATAATCAACATACCGTCCTTTTCCGAGCGCAGCCCATATAGTATCAAAATTTCCGTCAATAGAATTTTCGGCATAATTTTCATCGTCAACTTCACCGGTATCATGCGTTACACTTTCAAATTTTGCATATCCCTGTTCAGGAAGGCTGTAATCCTCCGGTGGTGGAGTGAGAAATACGGTTTTTGAATATTCATCCCATTCAACATCGATCTCCATCATCTCCGCAACACTTCTGAGTGGCAAAAATATAGAACCGTTTTCCTCAATAACTGGTTGTGAAAGCTCTGTCTGCTTCCCGTTATTGACGGCAATATTGCTGCCTACTGTAAGCTCCGCTGTGTTTTTATTCTTTTTTATATAAATTCTACCGCTATTGACTTCGCCTGTGATACCAAAATACTTTTCAAATATATCTAGTCCCAGCATCATACTACCGTTTTGCATTTTCATCTTCCCTGCAGTATATATATAAAAGCCTTCTGTCTTTAAATTATAGTTAATAATTTCTTGCTTTTCCCCATTTTCATCCTGCAACTGCTCTGCTGTGTTTTCACTTCCAAGATATTCTGCAACAAAGTCCCCTCCAGTAGCAGAAATCGAAATAACACCGCCCTCCGGCGTTACATAAACATTTTGCTCTCCATCTGTTGTTGTCACTCTCCACGTCCCGCTTTCAGCATCACAGACAGTATATTTAATTTTTTTACCTGCTCCAGCATTAAATGAAATTTTACCACTTTCCCTCTCACCGCTTTTTGAAAACATAACAACACGGTCACTTATAACTGCACCATAGTATTTATCAGAATCAATAAGTTTTGTTTCTAAATAATAATCCTTA
This sequence comes from Clostridiaceae bacterium, assembly GCA_012511915.1. Lineage (GTDB taxonomy): Bacteria > Bacillota > Clostridia > Monoglobales > Firm-18 > JAAZFB01. Next base: position 3,089 of record JAAZFB010000406.1, on the reverse strand, counting down.
TCATTATCACTTACCTGAATTACATTGAGAAAGTAATCTGTTGCTGATGCATTTTTAGGAGAGAGTTCAATACGCCATGTACTACCCTCATCTGATGCAGTATTTGCAGGTTTTCCGGTATAGTCAACCCCATTAACATTCGAAAACCCGTCTGCTCCGCCGATCTTTGTAATCAATGCCTGATCCTTATTCGGCAAAAGCGTATCAACAGTCATTTTTCCGTTATATTGATTTGGATAAACAGAGCTTTTATAGGTTCTTCTAAATATGGTTTGGTTTTCGTTTATTTGCGGTTCTTCAAGCCCATGTAAAAGCCATGTCTTTTTAAATGTCGGATTTGATGCTGTAACCTTATCAAACACTATTAGTGCAGCCGGAACCTTTTCGTCAAACAAATTCAGAAACATAAAAGAGCGTTTAAAGTTCTTCACCTTGTTGGAATATGCGTCTGTAAGATCCCCTTTGAGATATGTATATGCCGGCTTATCTTTATCAAGCAGATCAATCTCCTGTCCCTCAATTTTTGCAACCTGCGCGTCGCTCTTTAAAACACCGTCTATATTGATGGGCTCATTCGCGTTATTAGCCGCGCGCTGACCGCCGTCTAAAATATTATTTCTTGAGGTTGAGCCTGCCGTTGGCTCAGAAGGGTCGTAAATCAGCATTGTATTATGTGCAATTGATTTTGTCATGTATAAATTATAATGCAGCGAACCGTAAGTTGTTTTATTGTCAGCACCTTGATATACGCCGGAGTCACTTGCCAATATGCCCTTATAATAAATTTGAAAATGCCCTGCATCTGCGTGCTGATGATTGTTTACAGCTACTCCTCCAATTTTCATTTCGGCTACAACTGCAGGAGAATCAACGCCATCCTCCCAACCTGTTCTTGCAACACTTATTCCTGCCGGATACGGGAAATACCTACTAAGTGGCAAATTATATATTGATTTCGGCTCTAAATCGGGATTATTTATTATAAGGTACATTATTGCAGAGGATTCATAGAAATATGCCATATTTTTTGCTTGTCTTGCAAGCTCGTTTTTTAGATACGGATCATTTCCTATAGCCGAATCGAGCAAAAATGAATTTGCTCTGTCATTCCAATATGTCCACATAGGGTTGGCAGTATCACTGGCTGAATCGCCGTCTCGTATAAGTTGCCCGTCCGGACGCCGCATGTAGATTGCGTTATATGAGACCTGATATAAATCAGACGTAATATAAGGGTCCTCTGCTCCCATTCCCTTAATAAGCAAATGCGACCAGCTATCCCATATATGTCGGTACAATCCGTAGCTATCACCCTGACTGCTGTAATGCCCAACATTGAGATAATTGCGTGCCGGAACATATTCCTGATAAAACCGTCCGCCTACAACTTCCCAAATATCAGGTCGCTCGTCGTATACAGCTATTGCAAATGCCAGCATACATCGAAGTAATTGTGCCTCACTGCCATGTCCTACAACAGAGCCTTGCCGCGTAGGAGGCCAGCCTATCTCCATCAAATCGGCAAGGCTTTCACATGCAGATATAATACTTAACTTTTGTTTGTTGCTGAGCAGTTCATAGCACCAGTCGTACACCTCGGAAGCTACATAAATTATATGTCCTCCCTGCCTCGTCACCCAATCGGTGTTGCCGTCTTCAACCGAACTGCCGTCAAGATAATTGAGTATTGCATTAACTGCAATTTCACCGCTTTGCAGTTTGTTATTTATCGCGTAATCAAAAGCAAAGGCTTCAATTTTCGCAAGCATTCCTGCATCATATTTGTTTGAAATTTCACCCGTTACCGGCGATGAAAGCTGTCCCATAAGCTTTCTTTTTGCAGCAGAATTCTGCGGCTTATCCATATTTGTTTTTATCCGCTCAATATCGCTCTTGCGGAAAAGTACACGAGGATGTTCTTCCGGTGGAGTAATGGGCGGTGCTTCATAGTGGGCACTTATGCTCGAAGCTGCAGTTTCATCAGGAATATTTCCCACTCTCCCCGTAGGGGTAAATCTTTTATCGGTTATTAAAACATTATCAACAATTGCATTTGCCTCACGAGCATAAATTCTGAACACACAATCCTCACCTTCGGACAGGTTTGCCGAAAGGGATTTTTTCCATACAAAATCGTCTGAAATTGTATACTCCATAAAAACATATGGTTCATTGTTTATTGCGACATACACACTGTCCTGATTGCTTGCCGTTGCCAAAGTACGCAGCCAGAATGAATAAATGCCGGTCTTTTCACATTTAAAACGAAATTCCACATGTCCCTGTGTGCCTGGCGCTTCCGCCTTGGAAGTACTTCCCGTACTTTTGATTCCCTTCATGCCAGATGCCGCCTTGCTTGACACAAAAACATAGGGACTGCATACCGTTGCATCCTCTGCCTCAATAACAAGGCTTGAGTTAAGACTGTACTCTTTTTTTTGAGGGCTTACCACAGAATAACGGCTTTTCGTTTCTGTGGTTTCAAATGATTTCACGCCGTCAATTGTCTGTGGGAGTGTTTCGGGATTTTCAGTAATATATAATGCATCAAGCCATCCATTTGTATTGCAATGATGTATTCTTAATGTATTGATTCCCTTATTCAGTGCGGCAATGTCAAGCTGAACCCATTTAGGACCATTAGGAGTAGAATCTAAGTCTTTTTTTGCCCAATCGTTCCCATTGAATCTGTAAAATAATGAAGCCTGATTATATATTCTCATGAATATATAATATTCGCCTGTTTTTTTAATATCAACCATCCACGACAAATCTTCAAGCCCAATGTCCTTGATTTTTGTAACGGCTTTTGTTTTACATACTGCATATGCACCATTGCTTGCACGCTCATCATGTACAACAGAAATAGCATTGTTAATTATGCCATTCTCAGCCTCAAAAATAACATCTGTATCAAATATCTTTGTCATAGCGTAAATTCTGATATTTATTATCTGCATTATCATAAATAAACTCAACAGAATTGAAACTATTTTTCTTATTTTCAGCATAGGCTTAACCTCTCTATTCTCATTTTTGAGCAGTTATTAATAATTATATTTTTTTATTAAATTTGCTCAGTATATATC
>JAAZFB010000405.1 GCA_012511915.1 Clostridiaceae bacterium | reverse complement strand
CACCAGCTTCACTATTATTTGTTTTCTGCGGCGGCGCTAAAAATAAGAAAAAGCAGAATGTTGTTGCGTGATTTTTATATGGATTTTTTGGAATAAACATGGTAAAATATAGTTGAATAATGATATGAAAGTGAAGAAGCCATGTTAAAAAGCACTATACACAAAGCCGCCTTGCGTTTATATGATTTCTGCAAATATCCAGCGGTGCGCTATAAAATCTTGTTTCATCTGTTGGACAAGCCTTATGATGATAAAGAACTCACTCGGCTCCGGCCGGCGTTTCTTACCAGCGATATTGTTGAGGAACTATATCAAGAGCAGGATACATATGGTGGATGGGGCAAATTCCAGTCAAAGGATTATTCGACAAAAGACAAATTTCCCACCTCTCAGGTAGCAATCAATCGTTGTCTTTACATAGGATTGACCATAGAGGATAGAGATATTCTACTTTGTGCCAATGAATATCTGGAAGACTTTCTAAAAGGGACAGCAAGGGAAAAATTCCGCAATACCAATGAGCGTGTGATTCCATGGAACACAGCAAAATTTTGCGATATGATAGAGGCGATAAAACCATATAATGAATTGTGTGACCGAACATACAGCGAGTGGCAATATATCGCCTACCGCGCTTTTGAAAGCGGCGAATATTCCTATGAACAGGAACGCGCCGCCCAGCACGAAGTATTCTGGACGAGAGAGGACAGGCTCGTTCCCATGCAAACCGAACTGTTGTTAAAACGACGGGATCAGATTGGTTCCGAATTAGAAGAAGCTATGCTTCGGCATTATGGCGAACACGCGTTTCATCACGGTTATTTTTGGTGGGAGACGCCGAAAAACTTACCGGAAAACTTTGTTTACAATAAAACGCGCCGCTGGTTCGCTACCTTCAATTATATCAATCAATTTCGCGGCTCGGCTTTGTATCTTGCTGATTCGGTAGATTGGTTAATGGCGAATCAAAACGTTGACGGTTTGTGGGACTGGGGTAGCCAAATCAAAGACCCATGGGGTTATTTCGGTTATTTTTCTACTAATCGGAGTTACAGCCACAACCGTGTTGTTGACTGTACTCTGGAGATATTAAGTTTCCTTAAAAAATATATAGATAACAACGTCGAATAATCAACTGTATCCCGAAAGGAAAAACCGCAATGGGAATAGATCGAATCTTATCAAAGCTAAATGAACAACAAAAGCAAGCGGTTACCCAAACCGAAGGATATGTCCGTGTCATTGCCGGTGCGGGCAGCGGTAAAACCCGCGCCTTAACAGCGCGATACGCCTATCTTGTGGAGGAACTCGGTGTCTCTCCTGCCAACATTCTTTGCCTCACTTTCACCAATAAGGCGGCACGGGAAATGATAATCCGTTTACGTCGTATGCTTGGAGAAGGTATAGATGGTACTATGTCAAGAAAAAGTACAAGTTAAACGTGAACTTTTTTAATATCTCTTATTTTACCCTACTTTTTTACTCATTTCTTCCAACTGACTCCAATATGCCTTCTCATATTCATTTGGTGAAAGATAT
>JAAZFB010000404.1 GCA_012511915.1 Clostridiaceae bacterium | reverse complement strand
TGTACACAGCGGGTGATAGTGGGGAGCGTAACTCTGCAGTTAATGTTGGAAGTGGTATTCATAGCATTGCAGTCGAAGCCATGAAAACGGTTGATGAAACTCGTTTATTGATGACGAAACTTGTTAATGCAGGTGATCCAGATCGTGTAGTATTTACTCCCTCATCAACATTGGCTGCAAATGAAATTATTCTTGGTCTTCAATGGGACGCGTATAAGAACGTTTATATTTCTCCTTTTGAGCATAATGCTATAGCCCGACCTATCGAAGTAGCTAGAAAGCGTCATGGGTTCTCGGTGTTTCATATACCGTTTATTAAAGAAACACACGAACCTGATTTTGATAAGTTGCAGTTGATGTTTGCCTCTTGTCCTCCTGACTACGTTTTTGTAAACCAAGTCAGCAATGTCACCGGAACGATATTACCGATTGAATCCATCACAGAAATCGCAAAGCAGTATAATGCCATTGTCATTGTCGATGGGGCACAGTCGATTGGACTAATAGACATTGATTTGAAAAAGGCGGCTTTTGACTACTTGATTTTTGCAGGACATAAGAACTTATACTCTTCCTGGGGAATCGGAGGGTTTATCAATAACAGTTCTTATATTTTGCAACCGGTATTAGCTGGTGGAACAGGTTCTGATTCGCTTAACCTAGATATGCAAATATCAACCCCAGATGGTTTTGAGCTTGGAAGTCCAAATATTATTGCTATTTCGAGTTTGAACGCATCACTAAAATGGTTATTTGAAACGGGAATTAAGCCTATTGCCGAAAAGAAAAGAGTCCTGATGGACCGACTCATTAATGGACTTCGACGAACTTCAGCTGAACTCTACCTTCCGGCAAACATGGCCTGGCATACAAGTGTTCTTTCGATGAATCTACCTAATTATGAGCCGAACGAGGTTGGAACAATTCTGAATCAAGATTTCGATATCGCAGTTAGAACTGGATATCATTGTGCTCCGTATATCCATAATTTTATTGGTACGGTAGATTGTCACGGAACAGTAAGAGTAAGTCTGAGCTATTTTAGCACAGAAAAAGACATTGATACCTTTGTGAACGCAGTCTCAGAATTATAGGAGGGCCAGATGAACGTTTTTGTAAATTACCTTAACTCCATTCACAATATTGGTGGCGACTCTACTGGCTCATTAGCCGAAAAACAAGTAAAAAGCCCATTTTTCGATATGGTAAAGGTTGATAGAAAGCTTGGGACTTATATCGCGAATGGTATTACAGCTCAGAACCACCAGGCGTTTATCTTGACCGGACATGCTGGTGATGGCAAAACAAGCATCCTTGTTCAGGTGCTTAAGGCTTTAAATCGTCTTAAAGAGAATGAAGAGTTGAAGGCTCAGAACGAGTATGCAGATTTTTACTATGTAAAAGACATGAGCGAAATCTCTGAAGAACAGCAAGCAGACGCACTAAGAAAAGCATTAGAATCACCAGCTAGAAATCAGACCAGCCTGCTTATCAGCAATACTGGTCCTCTTCTTCAAGCATTTACAGGGCTTGTTGAGGCAAAGCGAAAAGAAGAGGAAAAAACATTCAACGATAGTGACAGGATGGAGCTCCAATCCAAGCTGTTGTTACAACTTGATCAAAACAATAATGCTCCACTTTCGATAGAAGGATATAATTTTGTTCTCGTCAACATTGCACGCGTTGACAATGTCGCTTTTTCGACGCAGATATTAAAAAAGATTCTGGATGAAGGACTGTGGGGGGAATGTCAGGATTGTGTTAAAAAGGACTGTTGTCCAATAAAGAATAATCGAGATTGCGTATTCAGGCAGTTTGATAGAGTATCCGCTTT
>JAAZFB010000403.1 GCA_012511915.1 Clostridiaceae bacterium | reverse complement strand
ACACACGATTATGCAATAATTAAAGACGGCAAAGCACAAGAGGTAGCTGATAAGGGCAAGGAAACCATCGAAAAAACAAGTCAGGTTGCAGAATCGAAAAACGCCGTTACCACTATTGCTGATTTTGTAAAGTCTAAACTTGTAAAAGGTGAGAAAATATCCAGTAATGAGCTTTTTGTAGAATCTACGAAGGCCTTTGGCGATACAATGGCTAATAATGCGTTTACTTCCAAAGATGCCTACGATGCTATGGAGCTTGGTGTAAACCAATTCATATTATCACAGGATTATATTTCCGCTGAAGGTATGCTCAAAATCCTTGAACTTCTGCCGACACAAACGAAAAGAACAGAGGGTATGGATAAGTTTCAGCAATTTTCTACTCCCCCAAGTATCGCTTATCTTGCCAATTGGGTAGCAAATGTAAATAGTAGTGATGTTATGCTTGAACCTTCTGCCGGCATTGGTGGAATTGCCGTATTTGCTAAAAAAGATGGTGCAACTGTATATGTGAACGAACTTGACCCACGCAGACTTGAAATACTTAAAAATATGCCTTTTGATGGTTTTTATAATGAAGATGCAGAGCAAATTAACAATATACTTGGCGGCACAATAGAGCCTACTGTAATTGTTATGAACCCACCGTTCTCATCATCGTCCGAACGCAATATACAAAATACTAAAATCGGAGCAAAGCACATTGAAGAAGCTCTTAAAATTCTTGCACCGAACGGACGGCTTGTTGCCATTGTCGGGCAAGGTATGTCAGATAGCGCACCGGCATTCAGAGATTGGTGGAAAAAAATAAAATCTGAATACAATGTACTTGCAAATGTCGGTATAGACGGTAAAAATTATAGGAAATATGGCACTAACTTTGGCATACAAATGTTAGTGATTGATAAAACCGGCGCAACTACTGTTCCTACAAAGACGGACTTCGTAGAAAACTTATCCGATTTACAAGAAATATTAAGGGGGTTTAGAGATGTTAGACCAAATGTCCAAGTTAAAGATGATAAGGGAACTGAACCAAGAGCCGTTACAGCAGCACGCAAAGAACCTGTTGAAAGCGGAAAACATGGAAACGTCAGAGAACGAACTGTATCTGACACAAGTGGCACAAGAGATACCGGGCTTGATAGAGATAGACCGAAACAGACCGATAAACCAAAGGTTGATACGATTGATAGAGGACTTACCCAACAAACACCCACAGCTTCAAGTGATGTGGTTGAAGGGGCAACATCAGACGATGTCGCAAGAGGAATTACAAGAGATAGCGCAGGAGCGTCTATCAAAGAAACAAGTAGACGAACTGGCACTACTGCTGACCGACAACCTGCTCGGCGTTCTAAACCGAGAGTAAAAAAAGTGCTTACGGACAGTATCTTTGAACGATATGTACCACAACCATTGTTAATTAAAAACGCTCAATCCCACCCTGCCAACATTAGCGAGAGTGCGGCCATGAGTGCTATTGAGCCGCCGCCTATAACTTATAAGCCTAACCTTCCCCAATCTATTATTGATAATGGGGTGCTTTCAGATGTTCAGCTTGAAGCTATAACTTATGCCGGGCAAAGTCATAGTCAAACTTTACCGAACAAACATACAAGAGGGTTCTTTTTGGGCGATGGTACTGGTGTCGGTAAGGGTAGGACTATAACCGGTATTATTTTGGATAACTACAATCAAGGTAGAAAAAGGGCGATTTGGGTAAGTGAGAATAAAGGATTGCTCCCCGATGCTAAACGAGATGTTAAAGCATTATTTGGTGATTCCAGTTTGGTCATGCCTTTTGAGGGTGGTAAAAAAGCAGATGTTTCTTTAAGTAATGATGAGGGGTTATTATT
>JAAZFB010000402.1 GCA_012511915.1 Clostridiaceae bacterium | reverse complement strand
TATCGCATTACTACGGTTAGAATAACCTAGTGCTGTTACGGCTTCCATGTCATATTTGGATAAGTAATACGCAATTATTGATAAAGCTCGGCTTGTCTTATTCATTTGCAAATCCTTTTATCTCGTTCACAGTATTTCTCATTGTATCTTGAAACGAGGCAGGTGATAATTGACATTGCCACAAGGTTAGCACTCGCCACCCATTATCTTCAAGCGCTATTATAGCATTTCTGTCTCTTTGCACTGTTTTTCCGATTTTTTCAACCCAGAAATCAGTATTGGTCTTAGGAATAACAAAGTATTTGCAACCCTTATGTCCATGCCAAAAGCAACCGTTAATAAAAACAACAACTTTGTACTTTGGAAGAACAATATCCGGAGTGCCAGGATAACGTTTATCATTCTTTCTAAACCGAAAACCGCAAGAAAAGAGATACCTTCGAACAGCAATCTCAATCTTCGTCTCTTCCGACCTGATGTTTTGCATATTTTTATGTCGTTGCTCGCGTGTTAAAACGTCTGCCATGTTCCACCTGCAAACTACTTATCTTGCTTTTTGTTATTTGGATGTTCCTTCTTATTCGCCGGCAAATATGAAGATGCCCACAGCATCTCTTTCAATTCAATTACTTGTTTGAATATAGAGACGAGGACATCTACGACTATACTGTTACCAGCAAGTTTCTCAAACTTCTCGCGTGAATACAGTTTGCGCCCCTTGCGTATATAGAAATTATTTTTCTTCAGCAAGGAGAAATCGTTCTCATCAAATCCCATAAGCAGGAAGCACTCGCGCGGAGTGAAATTTCGATACTTACTTTTTCCTTCAGCATGAATCGGATATTCCAACAAGCCTGATGTTGGGTTCCTGTCCTGTTTTGTTGTCAGCGTTTTTATAGTTACTGCAGTGGTTCTTTCTCCATCGAAAATGATTTCATTATCTGCATATATCTTTTGTCTTGAAGGTGTATCATTTGGGTTGCTTAAATCAGCCTCTTCTTTATATTCGGTTTTTGAATAATCTGTACGCAAAGAGTCTGCTAACGGCTTAATGGTCATTGCTGGTTGTTTTCCCAAATTGTTCTCGCTGAAGAATATATCCACAATCTTTTTACGCTCGTCATCAGGAGCGAGAACACTCAACATATATGTACGTACTCTTTTTTGCGGAGAACCGAAATTGGACGCATCAAGTGTATATACCTTGTTGACATATCCCAAAGACATCAAACTACCCTCCCACTCTGCGAAATTTTTTCTGTGAGGTTTGGACAGAATGTTGCTGACGTTTTCCATAAGCAAGAACTTTGGTGGTGTCTTGTTTGAGGGGTGAAGTTCTTTTAATATGCGTTCAATTTCCCACAGCATCCCGGAGCGATTATTTTTATGCCTGTCAATTCCGGACATGTTTCCGTGCCAAGAACCAGAAATAGAAAGGTCTTGGCAAGGAAAAGAGTACGTCAACAAATCAATATAACTTGGTAGCATGTCAGCGGTAACATCTGTAATGCTGCCGAGGTTTTTTGTCCTGTTTATTGCGCAAAGAACTTTACGCAGAGCATCCGCCGGCCAAGTCCTGATAAATGCAGGATTAGCTGGCTCTTTTCCGTCTGTGCTTAGCGAGTATTTTGCCAAAATGCGAAGAAGCTCATCCTTGGATAAAGACTCATACGGCGATAAGTCTTGCTCACCGTTATGAATGATGTCATAGGCATAGACAGCAGAAATATCCCATTCTACAGTATTTAAAATCTCATACTCTATACCCATTCTGCTTAATGCTTTTGCCTGGCTGCCAATACCACTAAATGTTTCAACGACCTTTAACATTTATAGTTACTCTCCTGCGATTATTTCGGAAACCCTTCCATTCTTGCTTTTTCCAGAATCTGAAGGATTACTGCACAATGCTTTTCTGATGGAAATTTACCTCTCTCCATTGCTATGGCACTATTGACAAAGCTGATATCCGTCGGGGACAGCAAGGGATGTGTGTTGTTCCATGAAAGCAGAAACTTCCAATTCTCAACACCATAATCCGCCACTTGAATCATAGCATTGACTTTGTTTACTTGCTTCTGAACCGTGCGATCATCACGCGCTTGTTCTTGCTCCTGAGATTTATATGTCAGCTCAGAAACAAATTCAGGCAACAGAGTTAGTTTTAACTTTTTTCCCTGATCCCAACAAGACTCTCGTTTTGCCCATTCTGTCACGTTCTCAACAGGCCGGCTTTCATCAATCAAAAACTCATAAACAGATTTGGATATCACCTCGATTTGACGAACCCAAGCGGAAGACAGCCCTTGCCTCGCCCATATACCACGATAATCAATCGCATATTCGGGGTATGCTGTTCTCACAGTGTAAACGATTTTTGATATAGTGTACGCTACAATATTTGCCTTGTAGCTGTTGTACCATGCTTGAGTCTTAACAATTTTATCGGCTTGCTTAAAGATAATTGCCATTGATACCATTCGCCTGAAATACCCTTCGTTAAAGATAGCTTCATTTTTCTCCCATTGAGTAGAAGCCCATTCAGCAAACTTGGCGAATGATTTTTGACCACCAGCACTGGCTACATGAGGAAGTTCTCGTAAAATATTCATATACTTAGCCAGGTCAGTCTTTGTGAACATTTGCGTTTTAGGATTTTGTAATTCGAAGCGCTTCCTGGTTGCTTCCGTGGCTTTGTACGTTTCTTGTTTGTATTGGCCGTTTGCCCGTTCATAATACCAATGCGTGCCGAATTGATTACCGGCAACAGCGGGAGCAACGATTCTCCTCGAAATCCCCTCCATTCGAATGTGGAAGGGATGGTTAGACCACAAATCTGCCTCGCTGACCTTGTTCTGGCTGTTAGCGTAGCGTGAAATATTGGGAATTAGCTCTTGGGCCTTTTCCGGAGATACAACCGAAAGCTTCATAGGCACAAAAATGCTATTGAGTTTCTCTTCAGCTCCATCTCGCTTGTCCTTTATCAATGCCATTGCCAACGATGCAGTGGTCTGTCCGCCGTTGACGATTTGAAGAGCGGTAATCTTTTGTATGTATAACACGCCATTTTGATCGGTCGTTTCTATAGAGTAAGCAGTAGCTGCTATTCCGTTGTTG
>JAAZFB010000401.1 GCA_012511915.1 Clostridiaceae bacterium | reverse complement strand
GGTTAGCATCAACAGTAATTCTTTCAGGCGCTCTTGCATCTTTAGATGCCATGTAGCTAATTTCAAAATGATTTGGTGTTGATTTTGATACAACTTCTTCAATATCGCTTGCAGCTATTGTAATTTCATCTGCTGCTGCGATGTCTTTTCTAACATAAAGAGCCACCGGATCATCATCAGATGCTTCATTGTAGGAAATATAAGCAATTACGTTATAGCCTACAAAGGATTTAAGGTTTGTTTTACCAGCATCAATGCTGATTGATCTTCCTTCTTCAAACTTCTCGTTAGCTTCGCCGTATATAGATCTGTAAGCGTTGATAACCTCTACTTGCACAAGGCTGTCTTTTTTAGAGCTTGAAAGATCAAATGTTTTTTCAACCATAGCTTTAACCTTAACTATGTCAAGATTTTCGCTAAGTAAAGTTTTTCTTGTTGTGTTGCCTGTTCCGTCATTTACAACATATTCGATATATGTTCCGAAACCTGTTTGTGTCATTAGCGGAACGTCAAGTGAGTTAAACGCCATTTGAGCAACTTGGCCTCTGTTTATAGCAACGCCACTTGTGCCTCTAACGTTTGTTGTTACGCCTCTTTGCTGTGCAATTGTAAGGTAGCCAACAGGATAGTTTCCGCCTGCTGCAGGCTCGTATCCAAGAGCTACAACACACATTTTAACAGCTTGTTCGTATGTTACGTTGTCTTCAGGACCATAGTTACCATCGCCATAACCGTTAACTATACCAAGATTGGTAACGATGTTTATGTAACCTGCTGCCCAGTGAGTTGAGGGAACGTCTGCAAACTTTGTTGCCCCTGCTGCACCGGATGATTGTGCTTCCTGACCAAGCATTCTAACAATAATTGCTGCGAATTCTGCTCTTGTTATGTCGCCGTCCGGTTTGAATGAACCGTCTTCATAACCTGTGAACATGTTAAGAGCTGCGCCCAGTTCAATTGCTTCAGCATATGCAGCGCTGTCTGTCACGTCTGAAAATACAGCAGCGAAAGCAACTGTACTCAAAATCATTGACAATGTAATAACAACTGCAAATACTTTTCTGAGATTTTTCATTGAAAATCCTCCCTTATAATTTTTTTATTTTTTGAAAGAGTTAAAATCAAATTAAAATGTCACACGCCCCTTTCATCCGTATGCACTATGTGACAACTTATTCACTTTTTATGTACAAAGCACATCACAGATGTAAATAATGTTGTCAGTGTTGTTTCTGAATTGATTATATCACCTGGTTTTTGCTACGTCAAGGGTTGTAATAGAAATGTAAAACTATATATGAGTGGCAAAATACCATGGTTAAATCAGTAATTTCAATGGTTTTTGCTGTTTTCCATCGCCGCTTTTACAAAATCTTTAAACAGGGGGTGAGCCCGGTTTGGTCTTGACTTAAATTCGGGATGAAACGAAACGCCGACAAACCACGGGTTATCATTATATTCAATAACTTCTATAAACTTTCCATCCGGGGATTTTCCCGATATAACAAGCCCGGACTTTGAAAGTAAGTCGGAATATTCATTATTAATTTCATAGCGATGTCGGTGGCGCTCGCCTATTTCCGGCTTATCGTATGCGGCATAGGCT
>JAAZFB010000400.1 GCA_012511915.1 Clostridiaceae bacterium | reverse complement strand
TGTCGGATGTGATTAAACGAGTGGTATACCAGATCCCGATACGAGACAATGCTTTTTCCGGCACCATGATTTTTGACATAGAGTTAATAAGCTCGGATTTTCTGATTGCTCATATCGACAATGCCATACGAATGCGGCAAACTTGTCCTTGGTTGAAAGACATTACTTTTGCCGAGTTTTGCGAATATTTGTTGCCTTATCGTTTTGCACAAGAACCCTTGCTTACTGAGATGGATTCCAACGCTTATTGGTGGAAGGAAATGAAGTCTCAGACGGATTATTTCAAAAACCTTCCGCTGGGCATGCCCGATATCCGACATTTTCTTCACAACATGATAGACCATACAGACGACCAGTATATGCAGGATATTAAAACACCCCTGCCTTCAAAGCTTAATTACACCTTTGATTGCCTGGATAAATGTTATTATAATATCACCACCTTACGTTCTGCCGGTGTTCCTGCGGCGATAGATTTCGTGCCCGACTGGCCCACACGCAACGGCCGACATTATTGGTGGGTATTCATCGACCCTTTGTGCATGAATAATACCAATAGCGACACACATTATCCGCGTGCGGCCAAAGTGTTGCGCCAGATGTATTCACACCACAAAATACCCGGGAAGAACAAAGCTTCAAAGGAATACATACCCGAGCAATTCTTAAATCCTTTTAATGCAGATGTTACCCGTCAATATGTGAAAGTGTCGGATATTAGGGTCTCGTTAGGTTTTAAAAAACAGAAATATGTCTATCTGGCTGTTTTTAACGGTCTGGCATGGAGGCCGGTAGCCTGGGCAAAAATCAAAGCAGGAAAAGCTTGCTTCAAAGACATGGGGCGAGGTGTAGTGTATCTTCCAGTTTGTTTTGAAAGTGAGGAAATACGTGCAGTAACTTACCCCTTGTTGTTGCATCCGTCGGGGGAGTTACAAACCTTGAAGCCTGGTGACAGTAAGATCAATCTCTGCTTAACACGAAAATATCCCTTAACTTACTCTAAAACGCAATGGAGTCGGGATATGGTTAATTGTCGTTTTGAAGCTTCTGATGATTCTACCTTTTGCGATTCTGTGGTTGTCTTTCGCATCGAGCGGCCCGATCCCAATCTGAATTTTGTAAATATACCTTTATCAGATACTCTAAGAGCTTATCGTTATTGGCGCATTATTGGCAAACGTATTTATTTGGGAGAATTAGCCTTTTTCGATGCTCAAAACTCTGAGTTAAAAGGCAGGAGCATCTTTCATCCCGAAGACAAAGGAGAAACCCACGACAGAGCTTTCGATAATAATGTGCTGACTTATAGCACTACTTATAGTTGGCTGGGCATGGATTTCGGAGAACCCCAAAAGATAAAATCCATACGGTATGTTTCGCGCACCGATGCTAACGGCATTATTCCGGGGATGACCTACGAACTGTTTTATTTCGACAGGGACTGGGTTTCTGCCGGTAAACAAGTGGCAACATCCGACAGTCTCTACTATGAAAATGTTCCCGCGGGAGCCTTGTATTGGCTTCGCAACCTTAACGAAGGACGCGAAGAACGTATATTTACATATGATAAAGATTTTGATCGGATAGAATTCTGGTAATAGTTTTTATCATCAGAAACGAAGCCAATTATAAGCACCTTAAAAATAATAGTTTTGAAAAGTTCCTGTTTTAAACGATTACCGATGTTATGGATTGCATTACTGACCATCCTTAACATTCACGCAGACGTAGCACCTAACCCGATAATAGCAAATGGGGTTCGCACAACAGACAGCTGTAGCATTCAGATGATCAGCGAATATGTTTGTGCTGATTTATACAACGATTCCGCAAAAGTGGAATGCAGTTTTGAGCTGGTAAATCTTGGAGACAGTGTAACTATTCAGATTGGATTTCCGGAGATGCATGCTCAATACTTCCCTTCTGATTATTATAAAGACAGACCGGACTATTCCATTTCGGTAAATGGCTGGATATTGACAGCCAAGGATCTTAGAATGTCCAAAGAATTGGAAAAGTTGTACATGGCTGATATAAAACAGGATAAGCTCAAATCAGAGATCAAAAAACAAATCAAAGAAGGCAATTTCCCCTGGTATGTATGGAATGAACATTTTGATAAAAACGAAACGAAACACATCAAAGTGGTTTATTCTTTGCCGGCCGGTGCAACGAAGTATTACCGGTATTTTAAGTATATTCTTGAAACCGGTTCAGGCTGGCATGGTTGCATTGAACAAGCGGATATTGAGCTAAAATTGCACGGTATTTCGCTAAGGCGACTTAAAGATATTTCCCCCGCCGGTTATCGTGTCAATAAAATAAAGAAGACCATCCGATGGAATTTTACCCATCTTGAGCCGACTAAAAAAGACGATATTAATGTCCAGTATGCGAATCCTGTTATCAGGAACGATAAATACGAAAAATTAGCCAAAAGGCCCAACTCCAGAGTAAGCTATAAAACTGTCTATGACCACTTTGCGTCTCGTATAGATACATTTCCATATAAAAAGGATTTTCTGTCTTATCAGATTTATTTAAAGGAGCAGTATGGTATTTCAATTGCTCCGGTTGATCAATACAAAGATCTCAAGCGGTATTATATCTTGTGGGCAACGAAAGATACGCCTCCCCAAAAATATTCACACTATTCTGTAAACGATTGGTTGGGGCCGGTGTGCCAATCGAAAGATAAAAATTGTATGCTGATGTTTTCGGCTGATCCTTTTGCTCACACCAATCCACGTAATACTATTGAAGAGGAAATCAGTAATCAAATCGGAGTTATATATGAAACAATGCATTGTGATTACAACGATTGTTTGACAT
>JAAZFB010000040.1 GCA_012511915.1 Clostridiaceae bacterium | reverse complement strand
ATATCAAGGCTAACCAAGGGGAATTTGTTTGGTTTCCATACACCTGGCATTGCTGCAGATGAACTGAAAAATCAGCAAACTATTACAAAACCGGCAGATAAGGAAATCAGGGATTTCGGCAGGTTTGCAAAGAAGCTGTCAATCCGTTTTTATCTTTCATTGACTCGCGAAGAAAAGGAAGACTTTCAAGAAATAAAAGTTGGTGCCAAACAAATAACTGCTTTCTTAAGAGGCGCGGAACCCGTCCAAAGCTCAACTGATACTAATACAACAGCTCTAGGTCTTGAAAAGGTTAACGGGTCACTTGAGAAAGGTACACAATCATATTTGCACTTTAATCTTGTAACCGCTGCGCTGGGAAGTCCAATGAGTTTATCAGTTAAGGCGAAAAACTCCGGAGAAGAAGACGAAAAGGAAATCTATGATCCCGAAGTATTAAATGATATTTCAGTGTTGCTATATTCAAGCGGATATCCTGAACTTGCGGCTGCAGTTACATCCATGGTGGCCGCTGATTATCCAGAGAATCCAGTGTCTGCGTTAAATTTTGGAACAATTTTGAGAGAGACAAATGCAGATGAAGATGCATTCAATGTTCTACAATACGCTCTGAGGATGAGCCCGAGCAGCGAGCCGATTTTATACAGTCTTGGCATGTGTGCGCTTGACCTGGGGAACACCTCCTATGCGCAAACCTGTTTCTCGAAAATATTATCACTGAATGCTTCAAGCGGCCCCGGCCATCAGGGGATGATGCTATGTTATATGGACACTGAAAACTATTCGTCAGCCTTTAAACATATGATCGAGGGCGCCAGAGAAGGCTATACAACGATGGTAACCGTAATTTCATTGCCTTCTCCTTTTTTAGGGCATCTTAGGATAAGTACCAAATTACCGCGCAAGGATGTTGTCACCTCCAGAATGTCACACCAAATATTCTCGGCAATTTTTCTTATTTTTAAATATTCAAGCTCCGAACTCTCTCCACCAGTATTCGGCAAACACTCGTCGATGTCCCTTGCCAAAACAATTACAGCATGCGCATCTGCAGAACCAAACATTTGTAAGTATCGGGAACGCATACGTATATGTTCTTCATTACCTGCAAGGCCGGTTATCAGCTCATGAAGAAATTTCTCCCTAGAGAAAGGCAGAAGCTCTTTCAGCTGTTTGCGCAGCTGTAAATCTTCCTCCTGCTTTTCCAGATTACTGAAAAATGATTTGCCTGTTCTTTCAAGGATTTTAGAAAGCTCAAGAAAGTCAATGGGTTTTACCAGGAATGCTTCAATACCCAAATTAGCAGCGGTCTTGGCATATTCAAATTCCTCGTAGCCTGTAATCATGATAATCTTCATATCGTTTTTGATAGCAACCATGGATGAATTATAATATGCATGATGGACAGTTCAAGTCCATCTGTACCAATCAACCGTATGTCGGTTATCAAAAGATCCGGAGGATTTTCCGCGGCAAGCTCTAATGCTTGCTGAGCGCTCTCGGCTTCCCCTGTAATCACCATTCTGTACCTCTCCCAGTTGACATGCCTGATCAGCCCGTTTCTCTGGCGTTCCTCATCATCAACAATCAATACCCTTATCATATTTATTCCTCCTGCTGGTTTTTTCATAAATGCTATGAATTGCCCCTATGTATAAGCTTTTGTTCCGCATTTTCTGAAAGGCGGAACGGTATCCTGACCTCCACTGAAGTACCTGAATTGATTGTACTCTTTATGCTCAAGCCATGATCCACTCCATAATGCATCTTTAGACGTTCATTTACATTACGCAAGCCAAAACCCCGCTGCTTTGCGCTTCGGTAAGGTGTGTTCAGCAGCCCGCTAATCACATCGCTTGTCATTCCGCATCCGTTGTCTATAACTTTCAGGATTATTTCTTTATCCATTTGCACTGCTTCAATCGAAAGGCTGCCGTAACCAGAGTACCCACATATGATTATATATATTGCTCCTGCATCTTTATACTTTCATCTTTCAGTTTTTCTACAAGACTGTGTTTATTATTGTGACATTAGCGAATAAACCAAAGCTTTGCATGTTCTTTTTCATTGGCTGCAGTTGCTTCAAAAGTTGCGGCAATCTGCCTTACAAGCTTTTCGTCAACATCAACATTAATCCTCCTTGTTCTTTGTTCCATATTATTACACATTTATATTGTTTT
>JAAZFB010000399.1 GCA_012511915.1 Clostridiaceae bacterium | reverse complement strand
GGGTCGGAAATGTATATCTCGTGATGACGGCGTATTTCGTTGATGTCAAGAACATAGCCGTTTTGGATGGCAAACCCGTCTAGCGCTGCTACCGTGGTGGGTTCATCGTCATACGTACCGATGTGCATAACCTGCACACATAGCCCTTCGGTAATTGTTTCAATTTCCGCCTTTGATGTGTCGAGATTCGGTTTTTTCTTTGCTAAAGATGTCTTTGCAACTTCCAATATATCTTCAGTTACAAAATCAGGTTGCCGAATCATCATCGTCCATATAAATTTCCTCTTATCATTAATTGCCGCTCCGCCACCACTGAATTCATCGTCTACGCTCCAAAGGCCTTCAAGCGGCGGAACAACATACTCCAAAATTGCCTTGTTGCTCATTTTGATGCTATAGGAAAGCCCATACAGCAGTTCAACCGCTGTTGCATATTCATCACTTGTATTCGGATCACCCTTCCCATCAACGGTGATAAATGTCATTCGGGGCACGTCAATAACAGACGGCGTGGTCTTGGGCAAATATAGTTCCTTTTGTGTTTTCTTATAGTCAATCACCGTTATATAACCTCATTTCTTTCTCGATAAGTGTTAGTGCAATCAAAAGCGGTTTTATCTTTTTTGAATAGGTATATCATACGCGCGCTTGTCTTGGCACTAAAATCACCCGTCTAACAGCTTATCATATCCGGCAAATTATATCAACATAATAGAACCGTCCCCTTGTATTGGTCCATACTAGTTAATGGAAACATATCCATACGACCAATGAGACAAACTGAAATTTAAATATCTACAACATGTACGATATTGCCATGCTCTTCAATAACTGAAATTAAGTCATTAATGTTTAGCCATATCGTTGCAGTATTATCATTCGGATGACATCCAATTAAACCGTTGTGGAAGTCAGAATCAAGATAAAAAATAACTGACCGATCACTATCATTTAGTAATCCAAGAGGCGTTACTGATCCGGGAGTGAGTTTAAGCAAATTGAATAAATCCTCTTCTGACGCAAAACTTAACGGACGTGTTTCGTTATTTTTTCTGAACTCTTTCAGGTCTACTCGTTTGTCGCCCCTCACAGTAACTAAATAATACTGCCGTTTTTTATCATCTCTAATAAACAGATTTTTTGCATCAGCTTCCGGATATGGGAGTTCCACCTCAGAAAGCTCCGCCATATTATATACAGCTTTATGTTCAGTTATTTCATATTGAATTCCCTTGTTATTTAGATGTTCGCATATCTCTTTTTTGTTCATTTGAATTCACCCACAAATTCTAATTTATCTCTCCGACAACAGTTCTACAGTCTCAACCTAAGCTCGAGACAGTAATACTACCGTCTCAGCAGTAGCCTGCGTCCAATCAGCCTTCGCCTATCGGCACGGCTTCTTGGGCAGTCCTTGCATGGGTGTTACTAATTGCTTTTTCGGTCGTTTCACTTCCTCGAAAGCAAAGTAACCACCTCAGCGTGGAACGAGAGGCTTACCCCGATGTCTGGTCTGTATTTTTCGTTTTGTCCGTTCGAGGGAACAAGTCAAGATTTGGCTTTAATATTCCCCTCAGGTTGTGATTCTATTATATTGATGAAATGTGTAACTGTCAAGTAGAAATGTACCACTTTTGGCAAACAGGAATGTACCACTAATTAAGCAATTAAAATATTTGTTTTCTATGAGCAAGGCGATAACTCTCGTCAGTAAAAGAGAGAACCTGGCACTTATGAGTCAGTCTGTCTAAGAGAGCAGTGGCAAGCACTTCTTCACCAAGCATATCCGCCCAGCCTTCCAAACCCATCCAAAACCTTAACTTTCAGGCTGTCGTATTTGGTTTCCTTGAAACGATCAGCATTTTTGGGTATTTGTATGAATCTACCCACTTCGTTGGTTTCAAGCATGTGCTCAACAAGAAACTTACTTGTATTACTATCATAAAATCTGACCTTTCTTTCTGTTTCATCAACTTCTATCCTCGCGCAGCGTCCGGGCATATATGTACCTTTAGGTACCTCATATCGATTTTGACGATATGGCACAACATTAGATTTGCGAATTGCGGCGGTCTTTGGCAGTACCGGCTCCGAAAGTAGAGGATCTGCTTTTAGATGCTTTACTTCGTCGGCAAATACATAATCCGGTACCATCTTGGTTGTATCGTGTATTTTTGCGTTGGCAGTTCTGTCGAGCCATGCAAGACCTTCACTGTTAATACTAAATTCAATCAAATATAACACTATATTTGATTGAATTTAGTATAAGCTCTCTCGCTGACCTCCTTTTGCTATAACCTTTTGTTTTTAATTCTTGTATCTTATCGTACATTGGCTTTCCCACCATTCCTTTCCGCCCTCCCGTTGTTTTTTACTTGTTACGCTATTATACAACAGTGGTCTGTTTGGGTGGTACATTTTTATTTGCCATTTCCGGTACATTTTATGTTACCAGTTACATTACAAGGCTAATTTGGCAGTACCAAAAACCATATGGAAAATACACAGAGAGGCATTATCCTTTTGTGGCTTACATCTCTTTATGGTATTTGATCAAGTAGTAAGCATTCGTAGAAACGATAAATAAATAAACTGCTACAAGAGTAAGTACAACGTACAACTCTACTCCCATCAAAGCAAAAGCC
>JAAZFB010000398.1 GCA_012511915.1 Clostridiaceae bacterium | reverse complement strand
TGCACGCGTTGCATCCAACTTCATAGATTCAACATGTCCGTCACAGAAAGCTACGTTGGCTCTGCCATTGTGCCTAAAATGGATACTCGGGGTAGATTCAATATTCATACCCCAATCACTGTAAGACCAGTAAGGTGCCGTAACAAAAGCATACTCTATGATACCCCCAGATTGCCATATAGCGGTATCAGCAAGCATTATTGTTTTGGTTGGGTTTCGTATTTGAGAATCCTTGGCAGGAATTTCCGCTTCAGAAGCACCCATAGGACCACTCCCACCTATATACTGGTCGTTGTAGCCATACCCGCCAGCACCACCCTCCCATCCTTTAACAAAACTTTTAAAAGAAGGACATTCTCTGATTTGTTTGCCCGGTAGATATGCATAGATAGGTGTGTTTGGGGTCATTGCAAAATCGCTCGGTGACCACGAATTGCCTGAAACTCGTTCTCCGAACCATCTGTGTCTATTAGTACTGTTGATGTCACTTGCTGCAGGCGGGTAGTATCCGCCATAATCAGACGTATACATAATAAAAGCCAGAGCCAGTTGCCTCAAATTGTTCATACATACTGCTTGTCTTGCTTTCTCTCTTGCTTTTGACAATACTGGTAATAACAAAGACGCAAGTATCGCTATTATCGCCATCACTACCAACAACTCAACCAATGTAAATCCTCTACTTTTCATTCCAACTTCCTTTGCCTCGAAGGACTTGTTGCTCAGTATGAAGCGTCTTCTGGCTTTGGTTCTTTCTACTATCCTCTCCTTCCCTCCAAAATTGATACTTGATTTTGAGACATTAGTCACCTGCACAGCAGCGGGACTGCACCTGAATTGCACAGGTTTCCGTTTTTCATACCGACATTTTACTTTTTCTATACCATTGTTTAACTTCCGTCTTTATAATGTTTCATAGGCTATCACATCCTTACTTATGTTTGACGTGCAAACAAAACAAAAAAATTCTCTCCATATTTAAAATCTTAATCTTCTGTATTGATAAACATCTGTCTATTAATTAATTCTAACTTCAACAATTATTTCTTATCAAAACTCAAAATGAAGTCCGGCTGTTATTGCATTGTTGACATCGTCCCCTATCCCCTTAGAAAACCCAGCATCAACACTTAACCCGTCTTTTATGTGATACCTCATACCAATAAGCAAACTTTGTACACCGGTTTCATCTCCCAGAAGTTCGGTTCCAAGAGCAAATTTTTCATTCGCAGCCCATATCAGAGCAACAGCATAAGTCATTAAATTTTCATCATCTTCGATTACCGAATACCCTAAATTTACATCGGCTTCTACCTGTCTAAACGTTTTTGTAAAAATAAGGTTCATACCGTAAACCGCCTCTCCAAATTCGTAGGCAAAAGAGGCAGAACAAATATCAGGTACAAGAGCAAATTTTAGAGATAATTCCGCAGGCGTAAAAGAGTTTTTTGGCTCAGTTTCAACAGCATATCCAAAACCTATGCCAATATCCATTATTTTTGTAAGCCCATACACATAATTTAACTCTAAAAGACCTTCTTCATCTCCCCATGTAT
>JAAZFB010000397.1 GCA_012511915.1 Clostridiaceae bacterium | reverse complement strand
TTATTGATGAAAGTTATATTCCACAAGGCAATACTTCCTCTTCTTCTGCCGATTATGCACCGATTATTACATTGCAAGAATTACTGGCTATTTTTTGGGCTATAGGTGCAGCAAGTTTTTTTCTACAGCACATCATAAGCTATTTTATTTTTAAACGTAGAATAAAGCCATAATGTAATATGGTTCATTCGGATATATTATGCGATGTGCTAAGTGATATGAAAATAAAAAGCATACCACAGCTTTTAGAGTGCAGTAAAATTGCAAGCCCCATGATGATAGGCTTTTTAAAACCTATGATTTTAATACCAAATACAGACTATTCAGATAATGAACTTTCTGTTATTTTAAGGCATGAGCTTACCCACTACAAACGTGGTGATATATGGTATAAACTGCTTTTGGTGATTGCAAACAGTATTCATTGGTTCAATCCTCTTGTATATTTAATGGCACGTCAAGCAAACCGTGATTTGGAATACTCCTGTGATGATTCGGTTGTTAAAAACAGTGATATAAATTTTAGAAAAGGCTACTCAACGGCAATTTTAAAGGCAATGAAACAGGGCGAAACGACCACTCTTTCAACTTATTTGAACGGAGGTAATGGCAATGAATGATTATATTAAACCACCAGCACTATCAACAAGCTTTTCTGAAAGCGGAGAAAGTGCAAAGAAAAGGTTTGAAAATATTTTGAATACAAAAGCAAAGAAAACAGGAGTTTTGGCATTTGTTTCAATACTGATTATAGTTGGTATAATCGGCGTGTTCATTGGTTTTAACGCAAACAATCATTTATACATATGTAAAACATTTGAATGTTCCTTTGAACTTCCCGAAAGCTGGGCAGGCAAATATGAAACTCAAGAAAGAAATAATAATATTGTGTATGTTTATCATAAGGCAATCCGAAAAACCTATGGAGAGGGCACAGGACTGCTGTTTTATATAGAAATGCTGGAAGGTGATAACCTTACCCATGATGATATTACAGATCCGGGAAACCGCACCATTGCATTGCAGGAAAACGGTTATACTTATGTTTTTGGTATGCCTACGGATGTTCAGTACCCTGTATGGGAGGGTGGCGATAAAGATTTGGCAGATGATTATATAAAAATGTCGGAGGACCATGACACAATCAAAAAAAGCATACGGCGAGTAGCGAACAAGAGGCACACTGCTGTGCTAATAAGGGATGCAGATATATTTGATGATGCTGGAGAAGTTATAATCACATTAAAAAAGAATGACTTGGTCTATGTAATTTATGACCAAAATGATGAGCTTTATTATGTTCAAAATGTTGTAATGAGTATTCCCTCAATAGAAGGATATATGGCGAAGAAATTAGTTTCTTTTGATGAAGATGATTACAACAATGCAAATTACGGTCACGTTTTAACAGGTACAATCTATAAATCACCAGATGAAAATGACATTTATCGAACAGATTATACCTCTGTATTTCATATAATAGAACGCCAGAGTGAATGGACAAATGTATGTTTAGTGGGCGGAGATGATGAAAAATGGGTAAAAACTTCCGATATCTCTTATGAATTAACTCCATATAATATTGATTTAACCTATACCCACCTGCAAAGAGAGGTTGACAACGGGCATCAGCCATGGAGGCTTGACCCATGGCAAGTTGCTATGGATTATGCATATAACACCCTGCAAAAAGAGGGTGGACAACTGAAAGAGGGCTATAAGGGCCTTGATAGTGAGAACGAATCAGGTATAGCTTCCATCTTTACCTACACAAGCACAGATGGTAAGGAGTTTTATATTAATTTATTTCAGCCTATCAAAAAGGATAACAGCGGTATTTGGGCTGTACACACAGGCTCTCTCATACAAAATCAAATTGAAAATGTTATTCCTGCCCACAGGCAAATTATTGTAAACAGCGGTATGTCATGGAAAATTCATGTCACAGACAGGATGAATTATAAGGATAACGAATACGGAGATGATTTTAATCTGGAGCAGGAGGCAAAAAAGCTTGGCATTAATATTTCCGACTATTACGAGCATGATTTAGAGGTTTTTA
This sequence comes from Clostridiaceae bacterium, assembly GCA_012511915.1. Classification (GTDB taxonomy): domain Bacteria; phylum Bacillota; class Clostridia; order Monoglobales; family Firm-18; genus JAAZFB01. The sequence goes on along the minus strand of JAAZFB010000397.1, from coordinate 814 downwards.
TATATGGCGTGGAAACTGCAAAGTACAGCAGTCAGCAATATACAAGCTCTCCCTATATTTTTATTTTTGAAGACACAAATATGATTTTCTATAAGGATTTGGAAAAACAAGAAAATGAAAGGATTGCAAGGGATATTATGATTACCTTGCATAAGCACAGTAATGCTGATTAATAAACTAATTTTAGTTTTACTAATTTTGCTGATTGCAGGATGCAACCACGCACCGGAACAAGTAGAAATATCTTCCCCAACACCGACTCCTGTTCAAATCGAAAAAATAGTGATAAACAGCGACAAGGACGGTGATGGAATCCTTGATTTAGATGATATTGTTGAGGGTGCAAGGGGCGATGTTGCAAATAAATCAAAATATAATGACGCTTATTATTCCGGTGGTTACACTCCCGAGGACGAGGGCGTTTGTACTGATTTAGTTTGGAGAGCGTTTCAAAACGCCGGATATGACCTAAAAGCAATGATAGATACGGATATTAAGGAAAATGAAAGCAAATATCCACGTATAACAGGCGTGCCAGACCCTAATATTGATTTTCGGCGAGTGCCTAACCATATTGTATTTTTCAGTCGATACGGCAAGGTGCTTACAAAAGAAATCAATGCAAACGATTTGGAAAACCTAAAACATTGGCAGGGCGGAGATATTGTAACGATAGATAGACCACAACACATTGCCATTATATCGGATAAGCGAAACTCAAAAGGTGTACCCTATATTATTCACAACATGGGCCCCGTACCTCGTGAGGAGGATTGCTTAGAAAGCTGGAATGGAAAAATAACAGGACATTTTA
>JAAZFB010000396.1 GCA_012511915.1 Clostridiaceae bacterium | reverse complement strand
GAATAACTATAGGTGCAGGGATGCATCACAGTGCCTTTATTTCAGCCAAAACTATAGTTATTCTGATATTAGGTTTGGTTGCGTTTATATTTGATACTGCAGGTGGCGTGCTTTTTGCAAAGTTGTTTAATTTATTTATTAAAAATAAAGTAAATCCCATGATAGGTGCGGCCGGTATTTCTGCTTTCCCTATGAGCGCTCGCATAATACAACGCATGGCAAAAGATGAAGACCCATTTAACTTTTTGCTTATGCCTGCTGTAAGCGCAAATGTTGCCGGTCAAATTGGTTCTGTAATTGCAGGAGGCATGATTTTGGCTTTAGTGCCTTGGTTGCTTTCAATAGGCTAAGGAGTATTAGAGTAGAAAACTATTTTAAATTTTTGCCGAAACAAAGTGGCAGAATGGAGATTATATATGGATAACATTTATATGGGTTTAAAGTTAATGGGAGTTGGGCTGTTAGGTGTTTTTATTGTTTTAACGCTGTTTTATATTATGATAAAAGTTTTGATGTGGTTCGGTAAAAAAAGCAACGCCAGTAAAGCCGATGAAACTAATGCCTAACACTGATTATTTCATAAGTTGGTTTTAACAGGTAGAGGTTGTTCAATTCCAACCTATTTGGACTGTACGGAAATTCAACGCGAGTGGAAAACCGCCTTGATTGAATTTTCGGACAGCTCTATTATAAAATATAAACAAAAACCCGGCTTTAAAAAAGTGAAATTTATCTTTTTTGACAGTAGGGTTTTTTGTAATTATGTCGAATATACATATAGAGACGAAAATGATTGGGGAGGTTTCCCCTCCTGATGAATGAGGATAATTATGAGAGAGATAGATGCAAAAATAATTACAGATAAAGTTGCAAAGCTTTGTATCAAGGCAAATCAAAGGCTTGGCACCGATGTTGAAGATGCAATAAAAAACAGCATTAATAGAGAAACGAATGTCGGTGCAAAAGATGTTTTAGAAAAGTTGCTTGAAAATTTAACAGTTGCGCGACAAAAGCAGATGCCGATTTGTCAGGATACCGGAATGGTGGTTGTATTTTTTTCGATAGGGCAAAATGTGTATGTTAGGGGCAGTATTGAAAAAGCTATTAACGAAGGTGTAAGGATTGGGTATGAAAAAGGTTATTTGAGAAAATCAGTAGTGTCAGACCCATTAACTCGTAAAAATACGGGCGATAATACTCCTGCTGTTATTCATTATGATATTACAGATGATGAAAAAATAAGAATTGACGTAGTGCCTAAGGGATTTGGAAGTGAAAATATGAGCGCAATTAAAATGCTTAATCCCTCTGATGGTAGAACCGGTGTAATTGATTTCGTGGTTGATACCGTTAAGAAGGCGGCATCAAATCCATGCCCCCCAATAGTGGTGGGCGTTGGCATAGGTGGCACATTCGAGAAAGCTGCACTATTATCCAAAAAGGCATTGCTTCTACCGGTTGATTCTAAAAATAAAGATATATATTATGCAGAATTGGAAAAAATATTAACAAACAAAATTAACGATTTATCGATAGGCGCAATGGGATGGGGGGGAGATACTACAACACTTGGAGTAAATGTCCTAACATATCCTACGCATATTGCAGGGCTTGCAGTTGCAGTAAATATAAGCTGTCATGTAACTCGCCATGCAAGTGTAGTCATATAGTGTAGTAATAAAATAAGCATTAGGAGGAATAAAAATGAAAATTACTATTGTTGCAAGAAAATTCGAGTTAACCCAACAACTAAAGGACTACATCGAAAAAAAGTTCGGCAAACTTAACAAGTTTTTCAGCGATGATTCAGATGCGCGGATTACCTTGTCAGTTGAAAAACTTGACCAAAAAGTAGAAGCAACCATTTTCAGCCAAAATATGATATACCGTGTTGAAGAGAAAACAACTGATATGTACAGCACAATTGATAAGGCGGTCGATTCGGTAGAACGACAAATCAGGAAAAATAAAACCCGACTGGTAAAAAGGTTGCGGGAGGGTTCAATAGCTAACCTTACTCATGGGGCGGATAATAACGTTGAAGAGGAAACAGAGTTTAACATTGTCAAGACAAAACGCTTCGAAACTAAACCGATGAGTGCAGATGAGGCAATTTTACAAATGAATTTATTAGGGCATGAGTTTTTTGTTTTTGAAAATGATTTATCCGGCAAAACGACGATAGTTTATAAAAGAAAAGATAGAAACTATGGACTAATCGAAGTAAAATGATTTGCTTTTCGCAGGCTAATACTGTTAAGCATTAACATTGGCAAGCAATACGTTTTTGTTTTGTGTATTATTATATGCTTTTTATAATATAATTTTATGAGGGCATGTTGAATAATTTGAGGGGGTAATTATATGTATGTAGTGGGGCTAAACGGAAGCCCAAGGTCCGAATCGAACGTCAGATATTTAATTAACAAGGTATTGGAAAGATGTCGGTTAGGCGGTGCCGAAACAGAAATAATTGATGTCCCCCAAATTATTAATTCAGCAAGACAGCCTTTTTGCGTTGTTTGTTCCAATCCGTGTAGCGGGGATTGCTATAAGGGGACTTTATTAGAGGGTGCTTTTGAAAAAATTATAAAAGCGGATGCGCTTATTATTGGAAGCCCGGTCTATTTTGGGAGCATGAGCGCACAATTGAAGGCTTTTTTTGACAAGACCCGCAAGTTAAGGGGAGAGAAGTCGCTTATAGGTAAACCGTGCGGTTTTATTGCTGTGGGCGCTTCGCGTTTTGGAGGGCAAGAGGCAACACTTACTGCAATGCACGCTATAGCGCTTGTACAAGGAATGACAATTCTTGGTACAGGGCACAATTCTTATGATGCAGGGCACATTGGCATCAGTTCTCAACAACCGTCTGATAAAGACGATAATGCAATTTCACGCTGTGAGTCTTTGGCTATGAGGATTATGGATAATATAAGTATACATTAAATGTACATAGCGTATAAATAACATATTTATGTCAATTATAAGGGAAAGTGTGGATATGTAGGCATAGCAACCCATTATAATTACTTTATGGGTATGTTGGATGATTCTCTTCCACAATCATTCAACATCCCCATTAACGAAAGGAAACTGTTATGTCGCAGTTTTTCACTGAATCATTTCTGCAAGAGGTTACAGATAAAAACGATATTGTTGAAATTGTATCAGGTTATGTTAACTTAAAAAAAAGCGGTTCTTCATTAAAGGGGTTATGTCCGTTTCATAAAGAAAAGACACCATCGTTTACTGTTTCTGAGGACAAGCAGTTGTATTATTGTTTTGGTTGCAGCAACGGAGGGACGGTTATAAATTTTGTGATGCAGGCAGAACACCTTGACTTTATAGAGGCGGTAAAATATTTAGCCGAAAGAGCAAATCTTGCTATACCCGATTTAAGTGATAATAAAGGCAAAGAAACTGCATATATTCGCTCTGAAATATATAATATAAATACCGCAAGCGCTAAGTTTTTTTATAACTGTCTTGCGAGCGAAGCCGGTCAAAATGCCAGACTGTATTTAAAGGAACGTGGTATAAACAAAAACTCTATTAACAGATTCGGCATTGGGTTTGCACCATCATCTAATATGTTGTTATCGCATTTAAGACAACAGGGTTTTGATGATGAAATTATTATTCAAAGCGGTGTTGTTGTACAAAGCGATACCGGTGATGTTTATGACAGATTCAGAGACCGTATTATTTTTCCGATATTAGACATCAGAAAAAATGTAATTGGTTTTGGCGGCAGAACGATGGAGCAACAAGGGCCAAAATATTTGAACTCACCTGAGACTGCGGCTTTTAATAAAAGCTATAACTTGTTCGGTTTAAATCTCGCAAAGAATTCAAAGGAAAGCTATTTTGTGTTGGTTGAGGGGTATATAGACGTTATATCGCTGCACCAAGGTGGTGTTACAAACGCAATAGCAACCCTTGGTACAGCACTTACACAGGCACAGGCGCGGTTAATAAAACGGATGCGAAGTGAAGTTATTATCGCATACGACAGTGATGAAGCCGGGCAAAAAGCTACAAAACGTGCTATCGAGTTGCTTGCCGATGAGGCGATTACTGTACGTGTTTTGTCAATGGGCAGTTGTAAAG
>JAAZFB010000395.1 GCA_012511915.1 Clostridiaceae bacterium | reverse complement strand
CGTATACGTTCATTCGTATCCATGTTTCTCACCTCTTATGTATATATTTTATAACTCATTTGAATGATATGAAAGAGTTCAGATGTATTGACATTGGCATTCAAATGAGTTATAATGAGTATACGTATGTATATTACAAGAACGCCAACGGGCAAGGAGGATGAATCCGACAGAAATCCATGAAAAGTAAAATCTAATTTATTGATACTATGGCCGCCCTGTAGAATTAGCAATGAGCGAATTTGAAAGGAGCGGTGATACAATGGCTCAAACATATGGCTATGTCCGCGTGTCGACACGCGAGCAGAACGAAGACAGGCAGCTTATCGCTATGCGGGATTTCGGGATAGAGGAGGCTGATATTTTCTTGGAAAAACAGTCTGGCAAGGATTTTAACCGACCTGCATATCGGCGGATGCTGAAAAAAACAAAGCCTGTCGACACTCTTGTCATCAAGAGTGCAACAGGATCGGAAGGGACTACGATGAGATTTTGGAGCAGTGGCGAATCATTACAAAGGAACGGCAAGCTGCTATTGTCGTACTCGACATCCCTCTATTAGACACACGACAAAAGGAACGCGACTTGACTGGCACGCTTATTTCCGACCTTGTTTTGCAAATACTTAGTTATGTCGCGCAGACGGAACGGGAGTTTATCCGGCAGCGGCAAGCGGAGGGTATTTCGGCGGCAAAAGCGAGTGGAGTCAGGTTCGGCAGACCGCCATTAGAGCGTTCGGTGTCGTTCTGTGAAGTCCGGGAAGCGTGGAAACAGCGGGAAATATCAGCCAGAGCAGCTGGACGGCGACTTGGAGTGGACTACAAGACGTTTCTGGCATGGGGTTCGGGATATGAACCCTGTGTAAATTTTTGAGAAATATTTTAGACTTTTTTTCTCACAGCGCTTGAACTGGGTTCTGTATTCTGCTACAATAATTGTTAGTATGTTCGAGCGATTCGTGCATTCTCCTGTGCAAGTAATCTATACCCGCGAACGATGAAACATGCCAAGAAAACGAGTGACAAGAGCGACACTATGCCCGCTGGTACGAAGTTTGATTGGCAAATGTTTCCGTTCGTCAGTATAAGTACATATTATTTAGCATGTTATAATGTAAGTACGAGGAGTTAGCGAATGGAAAAGGGGAAACAAGGGCAAAACCCAAAACAGATTAAGGATTTTTTAATACCCTTTACAATTACTATTATTGTTGCGTTTTTGCCTTTACTGTGTGTGACTAACGGAACTCAAGGCGAAGATTGGCAAACAGCACTTGGTAGAGGCTTTGGAAATGCTTTGTGGATTTATTTGAGCCAAACTATTATAGATATAATCGCTTTAATAGCAATTATAGTTTTCTTTGTGCATAAAAAATGGTTAAGGGCAATAGGTGTTTTTAGTGCCGTACTGCTCTTTTGGTTATGGTTTATTTTGTTTTTTCCGTAAAGAAGTTGTTGCTCTGTTACTTTGCCCTCTATTATTTTATTGTTATTTCATGTAATGGGATTGACAGGGAAATCTTGGCTTGCTTATAATAGGGTCTAACGAGTTGAATCCTGTTTGTTTTTGGCAAGATATTTTTTACAAAGTTTCGAAACCCACTTAAATAGTGAATTTTAGAGGTGTAAATTTTTCAAGCAACTTTTTTCTTTTCCAATTTATTTGGGGTAGGTTATGTGCTTTTAGTCATATGCTGACCAGCACAAAAAGCGCGTTCATACGCTTTTTGGTGGTTGTTTCGGTGAAAAGGCACTATGTGTTGCCTTTGTCGACTTTGCGTTGACATCAGAGAAACCAAGAATACCGTGGCGAAAAAACACGTTGTTCGTCATTAGTTACTCTTTTACTGGTGTACGCACCAGCTGAAAATATAAATAAAAACGCCCTTGAATGCAGATGACTTCTGATAAGGGCAAAAAATGAAAGAGGTTCT
>JAAZFB010000039.1 GCA_012511915.1 Clostridiaceae bacterium | reverse complement strand
TATCAAACGTAAACCCATCTTTCTTTAGTTGATTCAAACGGCCTCCAGCCTGCTTGTTTTTCTCTATTATCTCTACTTGATAGCCTTGCTTAGCCAGTCGCAAAGCAGTGGCCAGTCCGCCAAGACCTGCCCCTACAATTAATACACTTTTATTCTTATTCATTGTTTTTGTTTTTTAAAAAGGTGGGGTATAATTTATTTTTCACCGCAAGAAAATTAGGCTCAACTTTCAATATAAGCTGATAGTAACCATCAGCTTTATCATACTCTTTCATTTCGGTGTATGATTTGGCTATGTTTACAAGTAAATTAAGATAGTTCCAATCATGCTTTACCATTGTGGGGCTGTTTTCTATAATGGATTGCGCCTGTTTGTATTATTTTACTGCTTCGGTTTTTGAGCCGCCAAATACTGCAGGCATATAAAACTGAGCGTTAGCATATTGTATAAATCCAAGCGGGTTCAAGGGGTTTAACTCCATTGAAATTTTGGCTTCTTCAACACTTTTAGGTCCTACAAAAGGTGCTTTTAGTTTGTTCAAACCTATCGAAAAGCCGTAAAAAGCAGATTTATAAGCATGTATAGAAGAAGGATTAAACGATGATTTTTCTAGTCTCTCTAAATTATTTTCTGCCAGTTTTAGGTAGCTTTTTGCTTGTTTCTTATCATCGTTTTCTATGCAAAAACCAATATAACCATATTGGTAATTGATTAATTCTAAAAGTAATGCATCAGATTTATCATCTTTTAGTTCAAGCACATCAATAAGTGTTTTCCATGCATCCATGTTGCTGTTTATATAAGCATTATAAAAATCGTGCTTATATTGTGCCGATAGTTTGAATAAACTAACAGCAAGCAACAGTGTCATTATTACAATACGTTTCGTCCTTTCCATATATGTTCCTTTTTTAATCTATTTTCAATCGACTTTAGTATTATCACTCCTAAAGAGATTTGTTGCGCCATTAAATATACAATATTTTTATTTGCAATTTGATTGCTTGTAATAGAAACCAATATACGAATTAGTAAAACTGCAACTATGTATACGGCCAACCACTTAGTGCCATATACAAGCAATATGGGTATAAAACCAAGCGTTGTAACCATCCAAAACAGCATCGCTATAAGAGTAACCCCTCCGAAGTAGGTAGTTACATTCTTAGAGAATCCATTAAGCGATTTATTGTACGAGCCATACATCCGGCACCTTATATCTTTCTCGTTTGCTAGGCAAGCAATCTTTAGTTTGTTTTGTTTATAATAACGAGCAATCTTAATATCCTCTACTTTTTCTGCTTTCATAGCCTTGTATGGTAGCAAACGCATATATTTTTTTGCATCAAAAAACATGTATTGTCCATTTGCAGCAGCTATGGATGGAAGTGCAATTTTCCGCACGAAAATTAAGGGCAATAGCGTGAGTAAAATATAATTTATAATTGGAACTGTAGCAAACTCGCCCCAACTTTTAATAATCTGTTTTGGAAAAATAGATACCAAACTGAGGTTGTTTTCATGAGCAAAATTAACTGTTCTACCTATTATATTATGCTTAACAC
>JAAZFB010000394.1 GCA_012511915.1 Clostridiaceae bacterium | reverse complement strand
GACTGGGCAAGGATACCCTATGATGTGCTGGAGAAGGTGTCAAACAGGATTGTCAATGAGGTAAAGCATATCAATAGAATTGTTTATGATATCACCGGAAAGCCGCCGGCAACCATTGAGTGGGAATGATGTAGTCGAAGCTGCAAAGCCTTGCTACAAGCGGGTTTGCGGAGTTAGGATGAGCCAAATGGCAACGTTTTGGCAACATCGGCAACATTTTTGTATTTGAATCCATATGAAAAGAGCTAACTGATTTTTGAAGTCAGTTAGCTCTTTTTGTTCGCTCTATTTTGAAAAGATATGGCCCTAAATCAGATTCGTGGGTTTTTGCATATGTCCATTGAAAATCCGTACTTGTCAAAACGATATCCGCAATTTTTTCAAGTTCATCTGCCGTCAGTGCGGAGGTGTCGGGAATATGGTATCCAGCATCATCCCAATTGGACAACAAAATTGCTTCGCCTCGACAAATGTTGTTAAATCCTTGTCGGGCGGCATCACCACATAAACCCTCTAACAGCTCAAAACTGAATGCGTGCCATAGATAGTCGCTGTATCCATCCTCTTTTGGAATGCAATATATTTCTACTGCTTTTTCGTGCTTTTCCAGTGGCAAGAGGCGATGAATCCACTCTTTTTTATGAGCAAGTATCTGTTCCTCTGTTAAGGGTGTGTACTCAATACCCAGAGATTTTAATAGATTTGCAGCCTGCAATGTGCGCCCTCCTTACTTATCTGCTTGTGCTTTATCTATATCCTTTGCTGCCCTAAGAGCATCAATATCCGCTTTGAACCGCTCAGCCTCAATGCGAGGATAGTTATAGCGCCATTGGTCGTATTCCTCTTTTGTGATTTCGCCAGCCTTGAACTTTTCGGCCTCCTTTTGCCAAGCCATGAACATATCCAGCATTCCGACATAGGTCATGCCCTTGGATTTGTCCAACCGCAGACATATTTCACCGTCAATCTCACCGATTGTCAGACCACGTAAATCCTCAAGGGTAAACAGGGTGTGCATCAGACCAATATCGGTGTCGATATCTGGCACAGTCAGAGCGTGCGGACTGACATCAAGCTCATTTGCGAAATCGGCAACCATCTTTTCTTTTGGTGTCCGTGCGCCATTTTCATATTGCGCCATGCGCACCTCGGCGGTGCTCTCGCTAAAGCCGATTGTCATGCCCAAATATTTCTGTGTCATTCCGCGCAGGTTGCGTAAAAATCTTATTCTCTCACCAATAGCCTTATTTGCAGCTCCTATCCTATGTGCTCTTGATAACAGTGTAACATATATGTTTAAGGCAAGTCAAGAGAAACTGAAATAAATTTATTTAAGATTTATCTGCAAACCACTTGACTTAACGGAATATGCTGTGGTACAATGAAGACGTCGACTGAACGGAATATATTTAAGTTCGGCAAGCAACCGTCGTGCATCACGGTAATGGTGCATCCGCCCGGGCGAATCGGATGGCGGCCAGAAAGTAATTCCGACACTAAACAAGGGATAACTATGTCAAAAAATAATATGAAGGGAGAAACCAAATGGCAGGTACCAGCTTTATGCGAGTAGATGATGTTGCCCAGGAACTTGGGGTATCCAAGTCTTATGCCTACAAAATCGTCAAGAAGCTTAATGATGAGCTTAAAGAAAAAGGATACCTCACAGTATCTGGCAGAATCAGTAAAAAGTATTTCATGGAAAAGCTCTGCTACGGCAGTGAACAAGCGGAAAGGAAGGGATAGAAATGGCAGTTTACAAAGAATCCGACACTGGTACTTGGCGGGTCATTTATCGGTACACCGACTGGATGGGCGAACGCAAGCAGACCAGTAAGAGGGGTTTCCCCACAAAGCGGGAGGCGCAAGCATGGGAGCGCGAGCAGCTCAATAAAGTCAAGGCCGACTTGGATATGACCTTTGAGAGCTTTGTAGCCACTTATACGGCTGATATGCAGAGCCGCATCAAGGAGAACACCTGGGAAACAAAAGAACACATAATCCGCACCAAATTGTTACCCTATTTTGGCAGTCGGAAGATGTGCGAGATTCAACCCAAAGATATCATCGCTTGGCAGAACGAAATGATAAATTATCGTGATGAGAGCGGCAAGGCGTATTCGCCTGTGTATCTGAAAACGCTCCATAATCAGCTTAGTGCCATTTTCAACCATGCGGTCAAATATTACAATCTCGCGATGAACCCGGCGGCCAAGGTCGGCAATATGGGTAAGGCGAAAAACAAGGAAATGCTGTTCTGGACAAAGGATGAATATGCGAAGTTTGCCGATGCCATGATGGACAAGCCTATGTCGTTCTATGCTTTTG
>JAAZFB010000393.1 GCA_012511915.1 Clostridiaceae bacterium | reverse complement strand
GGCTCCAAAGGCTCTAACTCCCGCTTTCACGCTGAATACTGATAATGCAATTGGGATGGAGGACGGTGCAGGCAAGCCGTTTTCGCTGGATAAGTTGGCCGCAATATCTTTCCCGTTCCCATGAGTTGTTTTCAGTGTTGTATAATTCTTTACAAACCAATTTGATAAATCAACACATTGCAGTCCGTAGGCGCCGTCAAAATCTCCGCCTCTTTTAGATTTATTAAATGCTTTTTGAACAGACTTCGGATCAAGGCTTTTGCCCGTTTTCGTCTCGGTGGTCTCAGCTGACTTTGTCTCAGTGCTTTTGACCGGTTTCTTCGCAGTGGTCTCAGCAGACTTCGAATCAGGGTTTTTGACCGGTTTCTTCGCAGTGGCCTCAGCAGACTTCGGCTCTGGGCTTTTTACAGGTTCCGTCGCAGTGGTCTCAGTTGTAAGGGTTATTATAGTGGTTGTTTTGCCATCAAAAGTAACTAGTTTTCCATTATTTGTCGCCATCACCCATGAATCTCCGGGGGCATTTTCAACAGCCCCGGATTCTGTGGGTTCTTGCATATTCACTGTATCATTACTACTATAAGCAACTAAGTTATACGACAGAATGTCTTGATTTGCGCCCAATAACACAACCGCATTGATAAACCGACAAGTCTCAGGATCATCATAACGGCTGGATACATAATTTAGTCCCGTCTCGATTGGTTTCTCTGTAACAGCTTCCGTTGGCGTTTGCGTCCTTCCGCCCCCTGCGAGCACAAGAACTATTGCAAAAGCCAATAACATTGCTATAACCTTTTTCACGCACTTAACCCCTCGGGAACGCTACATAATAATTAAACCTATACCGATAAATAATAACGCATTGAATACAGTAAGTAAATAGGTTGTTAATCTCATGCAGCTCGGCTTCCAATACTTTTACCATTTTTTCGGATTCGCGTTTTGATTGTTTAATGACTAACTGTGTAAATTGTTCTTCATCTTTTATTTTGAATATAATCAGCTTTTTGTCGTGACCAATTAAAGGCCGCTCAACAACTGCATCCGCCCTTAACTTTTCGGTATGTAGCACAAACAAAAGCGGCGGCATTTCACCAAAGTGCGTTTGCCGGATAAACTCACAGGAAACATTGTTTTATCCTCGGTGAGCAAAGGCTCAGCGCAGCTTTTACCAAGGCCTTCTGATAGCTACCGTGTGAAAAAATAATCGCCCGACAAAAAACAGAGCGTCAGGCGGTTATCGTGTTTCGGAATAAGCCGAGGTTAATTCAAATCGATCAGCTTCGCGCGGATTCCATCAAGACCGTTCAAGTCCTTTACCAACTGCTCGATCTCCTCTTTCTCCCCACAGGGTTGCAGCAGGATCAGCCCGTCGTTAGCACAGGCCGTTTCGCTGACCTCGTGCAGGCCCAGGCGTGTCTTGATGATGCAGCCGTTCTTTGTGAGCGTTTCTTGAAATTTTAACGCGTTGTCTACCCGATTGTCCATCCGGACGCCGATTACGTAATAGCAGGACATTTAGGTACCTCCTCAGTCGTCTTCTTTGTTTTTGAAATTCGACTTTTTGCATTGAATAAGAAAGTCTTTTTTATTATTATTCTATTGCGTATAAAGCGACAAGTCAATTCGTCAAACTAAACTCATCGGCAAATCTATCCTCTCTCGCGTACCACTTGACCAAACCTCTGTACATCTTGGTATAATGACCGCCTTGCGCCATGCCACGTTACCAATTCGGTGGTGAGGCTTGCCCTTTATAAGGATACGAGTTTGATACAAGATGCACCCGGTAGCCTCATTTCCGTTTGCTCCGTTTGCTTTGTGCGCATACCCTATTTACATTAATATCACAACTTAATGTCCAGAGGATTATGTTCAAGCTGCTCGGTGTTATCGTGATCTTTGTCGGTATCAAT
>JAAZFB010000392.1 GCA_012511915.1 Clostridiaceae bacterium | reverse complement strand
CCCTTTACGCTAATAGGTAGTGTAATTGCCTTTTCTTTGTTTTGCGCTAATTGCTCAAGTTCCTTTCCGCATGGAAAGCGCAACCCAAGCTTAACACCAACCCTGTCAATAAGCTGACCCGCCGATATATCAAGGGTTTTACCGACTATTGTTATATCTTCAAGTTTGTCGCCTTTTACAAGTAGCATTTCAGTAGTTCCGCCTGAAATATGTAAGGCCAGGAACGGCTTGCCGATCCAATGCATAACATCTGCACTGTAAAGCCCTGCCATAATATGCCCCTGCTGATGCGAAAATTCACTATACTTACACTGCAATACGCTTTGGAGCGTTTTTGCCGCACACACACCGGGCAAAAAAACCGGCATGTATGAATGCTCGACATTCCTTGGATATGCCGCAACACTGATACCTTTTGCCCCAGACAATTTGCATTTATCCATTATAATTGGAAGATTACGAACATGCAAAAAAACGGCATCTGACTGTCTAAGGCCCTTGCCGCCTTTTTCAACATAAAGCATTATGCGCTCATCAAGCACAATACCGCTATCGTCGACTGTCGCCACAGAAGTAGTATAACAACTTGTATCAATACCAATGTACATTACTCTTTTACCAATAACCTTTCCTCACCCATATGCTTACACCGTTTTAATCAGCGATGCCAAAATACCGTTTACAAAATTGGCAGCCTGCTCACCCTCATATTTCTTTGCAAGCTGCACCGCCTCATTTATCGATACACTACCCGGTATATCCTTTCTGTTTGTCAACTCATAAACAGATAACAAAATCGCTGCATACGAGATCTTTGATATACGTCCAATGCTCCACCCCTCAAGCAGACCGGAAACCTTAGACTCTAAATCTTTTTTATTGAGAAACACACCGTTGACTATATCGTCAATATATTCTTTTGCTTCGGGCGGACATTCATTTTGCTCATGGTACAGTGCAAGAATGTTTGTTGAAGATTCCTTTTGGATTTGCATTTGAAATATTAGCTTAAACGCCATATCACGGGCCTGTTTTCTTGTCATATAAGTTTTCTCCTGTTTGCATCGCATGTATTAGTATAGTATTTACTAATTCGCGATAATGGTTATATGTTTAATGCGAATTAGTTTCAATTTATTTCGGATAAAAAAAATAAGCCTCGCAAATTTCTTGGTTGCAAGGGAGCTTGATTACGGTATTAATATAATACTATTTTAAATTAGATGCTAGATTTAATTTAAATAGTATAAGTATCCCCAAAGTGCCGTGATTAGCAAATTTACAACCTGCTTTCGCAGGTGGGTGTCTCCTGAGAGCTTATGGGTTTCTTTAATAAATTAAAGCATACACGCCACGGCCAGAGGTTCGACTCCCTAATAATTTGTGTTGGTTATAAATAATACCATGATTCACGCACACCGCAGGGATTTTTTTAGCATTTCTTTACTTTTATTATAATGTTTTTTGCATTAAAAATCAAGTGGAAATTAATCCAAAAACTCAAACTCCTCGTTTGCGCGGCTTTTAAATTCGTCAAAAACACTGTTTATTATTTCCGTATCCTCAACCATTTCAAGCGACTCCTCGCCGTTTTCCTCGGTAACAAGCTTCATAACGTAAACAT
>JAAZFB010000391.1 GCA_012511915.1 Clostridiaceae bacterium | reverse complement strand
GGGTTGTACACGTCCGCGTTGGCGCCACCATAATATAGCTCAACCTTATCGGTGGCGTTGTGAACGGAGGCCCGTGCCTTTTGCAAATGCTTTTTCGTCTTCAAGTTGCGCAGTTCCTTAGATAGAAGGTCATTTGTAAAATTTTCATCTATTTTCTTGCCAATTTGATTTCTAAAGCTCAAAACATATCGAAGCGCCTTTAATTTTTTATATTCCGTAAAACTGTCCGGAAAACTGATTGCCATATGTATTTTATCAGTGTTACTGCCAGTGTTGCCGAAATTCGTCAAATATAAACTTCTATCAGAAGAAATTTTGTATGTTGCCAACGTAAATTTGTCATTGCTATCAAGCAACTTTTGCATTTGTTCAATTGTGTCATCTCCGGGCTCAAGATTGCTGCTATGGGCAAAACAGTCCAAAACCGGTTTCTCAATAGCGTAAACTATCGGATTATCAGGTTTTTTATTAATATCAAGAACATATTCCTTGCCCTCGCTTAAAAAATAAATTTCAGGTCGAGGAATTGACTGATTTGTAAAGTATATTTCTAATAATAGTGAAATACTCTCCGCTATCCTTGAAAACTCTGTAAGCACATTATCAGTTATTTGCATATCAAGCCTATTTTTCAATCCCACTATCTTACCTGAAATCAAAACTTCATTTTCTCCATTCCACTCAAGCAATTGTTTATAGTTATCCAAAAAATACGGTTTCTCGTTTTTTTCGTATTTTGCCAAATCTTCGGTAGCATCATACAAAATCTGCGTGTTTTCAACATACAGATTCCGTAAAAATTCACTCAGAGGCTTGCGAATTTCGTTTGCTTCACTCCCGACAGCCTCTATAAAATTGTCTTCCAGTAAACTGCCTAATTCAATCGAAGGCTTCTCCCCAATATACTCATGGGCGCGCTACGATTCAAGGGGACCAAAAAAGACTCCAACGCTAATAAAAAAGTATACCAAAAATATGGTATACTTTTTTTAGCGCGCTATGGAATTAGGTAACCAGTTAGAGGGGCCAACCTGTAATAATCAGGACAAGCCTTACACTGAGCATCATGACATCGCTAAAAATAAAAGAACGAGCCCATAATTGACCAACGGACTACCATCCACGAGTGTCAATTAAAGGCTCATCCAACAACTGATATGATCGTAACATTAACCCTTGAAAAAATCAATATAAAAAAAGACGATTATCGCTGCACTTTCAGTACTGAAACACTTAATGAACTTTCATCAGCCGGCTTAATCCGCAAACGTAAAAAAATCTACAAACTGCAGATCAACAACCGCGAACTTCAGCTTGAGTGCCCCCTGTTAAAACACCCCAATGAGAATGTTGTACTCTGGCCTGCCAGTAAAGTTCCTTACAGGAAATACCCGGTGTACATCTACCTGTTCGCCGTGGCCCTTTATCTTTCCAACGACCTGAGCATGCGCAGCGTTGCTGCAAAAGTCAGGCAACAATTTGGCCTTGCCAAGTTCAGCCATTCAACTCTCTGCCGGGCCCTACAAAAACTAAAAGAGAAGATCCCGGAACTCGTTTCCCTGACAGACATAAATACCGCAGCCGAAACACCGCCAATTATACCAAGAAAAAACTGGAGCCCCTCACGGCAGGAACAGTACCGCCGGCTCCTTAATATCCTCGCCCCGGTGCTGAACAAATCAAAGACCATCTGCTACAGCAGTCTTTTAAACTACCGCTGCTACAATAAAACGATGAAATTTCTCCTTTAAACATGCCAACCCATATAGCCTTGCACCAACATCAGGGATAGGATGGATGCCGGAGGTGAAAATGGGATGCAAATACTTAAATATCCCGTAAAGGAAGTAGACATAAGCGCAATACCCAAAAACCGGACACTGTCTCTTAGCATAACCCAGGCCCAAAAGGCGTTATGTGAACAAAGTATCAGACAGTATGGCCTTTTGACGCCCATTGTGCTCATGGAAAATCCCTCGGGTGAACTGCTTACCCTTGCCGGCGAGAATGAGCTGGAGATTTTAAAAGAGATGAAAGTTGCCAAGGCGGACGTATTGGTTACCAAACTGCAAAGCCGTAACGATACCGGCAAGGTAACCCTGCTTTTAGCCTCATTGCAAAAAGGGCTTAATCCCCTTTCCGAAGGTCTGATCCTGCGTGAATTGATGCAAAACAGCGGATATACCCAACAGGAACTGGCGGCAAGTCTGTACAAATCCAAATCGTGGTAAAGCAAACGCCTCTGTTTGGTAGAACAGCTCAGCGAATAGGTAGCCGAGATGGTTTTAGCCAAACAGCTCTGCTGTGCCAGTGCCCAGGAGATAGCGCGGCTGCCCCGGGAGATGCAGCAGCGCTTTGCCATGGAGGTATACAGCAAAGCTATCCCCAAATCCAGCGTTGAGC
>JAAZFB010000390.1 GCA_012511915.1 Clostridiaceae bacterium | reverse complement strand
GCGTAATACTAATACTAAATTCAATCAAATATAGTGTTATATTTGAGAGATGATTTTTTGCTGAGCAAGGCATGGGTTCTTTTGAATGCTTTTTGCATTCAAAACGGTTCCATAACGATGCTCAGTGGGAAATCAGCCGAAAAGATTGCGCGATATTTGATTGAATTTAGTATAAACACTAATTCAAAACCCGAACAGAAAAATCCCTCGCAAATACAGTTGGTTTTTAATTAGTGTTTAGTATAAGGAAAATAGTACTGTCTTTTAATTGAGGATTAGTATAAAGGAGAATAGGCATGTATAACTATTTTAATGTGTTTTGGGTGGGCGGTCTTTTATGTTTAATAGGACAAATCCTTATTGATAAAACTAAGCTGACGCCCGCAAGAATACTTGTAATATATGTGGTGGCAGGCACACTACTCAGCGCCTTGGGTTTGTACCAACCGGTTGTCGACTTTGCCGGCGCCGGTGCAACAATACCGTTGACCGGATTTGGTTATTCACTTGCAAAGGGTGTAATGAAGGCGGTTGCAACTTCCGGATTTATTGGAATATTTACAGGCGGCTTTACCGCAACCGCGGCCGGTCTGGCATCGGCTGTGTTTTTCGGCTACCTTTTTGCTTTAATCTTTAAATCAAAAGAAAAATAAATCCAAAATAATTTTTGTACTAAAACAGGACAAGTTTGTATATATATTAGTATACCAATAACAGGACCGGTGATTTGCATGGTTGGAGATTCCAAAAAAATTATTTTAGAAAATTTGCCATGTAGCATTGCGGATAATCTGCATAATGTCAGCTTTGCAGATTTAGAAGAAGTACGGCTTCGCGCCGGCAGAAGACTAGCCCTTTTCAACCATTGCGAAAGTATAACCTTACCGTATACCATAACCGGTCAGGAAATTGAGCAGACATTACGCATGATATGCCGTTCTTCTGTTTATGCGTATATCGAAGAAATTAAGAACTGTTTTATAACGCTACAAGGCGGGCACAGGGTAGGTCTTTGCGGCAGGGTGGTTTTGCAAGACAATCAAATCATTAATATGGTACAGCTAAACGGATTAAACTTCCGAATTGCACGTGAAGTAAAAGGCGCGGCAGATAAAATAATGCCATATATAACAAAACACAATTTGCAAAACACCCTTATAATATCCCCTCCTCAATGCGGGAAAACAACAATAATCCGTGACGCTGCACGACAATTGGGGAAATGGCTCAAAGTATCAATTATAGACGAGCGTGGTGAAATTGCCGCAATGCGCGACGGTGTGCCCCAGCATGATATCGGTGAACTAACGGATGTTTTAGACCTCTGCCCCAAAGCTATTGGGATACCGCTTATGTTGCGGAGTATGTCGCCGGATGTGATAATAACAGATGAAATAGCCCATTGCGATGTGGATGCAATTTGCAAAGCTCTTTCGTGCGGAGTAAAAATAATAGCAACAGCGCACGGTGATAATGCAGAGCAGGTAAAAAGACGGATTATGAGTGATAACATTATGGAGGAGTTTGGTTGTATCATTACCCTAAGCCGAAAAAAAGGCGTAGGTACTATCGAAAACGTAGCATAAAACAAAGGCATAACAGGGATAAAAATGCGGAGGTATGACAATATGTTGTCAAAGCTTTTAGGTTGTACAGTTATTATAATGTGCGCTGGAAAAATCGGTTTTGATGAGGCGGCAAGGTTTTCGAGCAGGGTAACAGAAATTCGCGAACTGCAAACCGCCCTTGTTTCCCTAATAGGTGAAATCGAGCTTTGGAGGACACCCCTCGCTACTGCATTAATAAGAACCGGGGGAAAACTTAAAACCGAAATTAGGCAACTCTTTTTAAAAGCGGGTGAAAAATTAAAAAACGATAATATCAGCGTAGACGAGGTATGGGAATGTGTTATTTTAAAGGAATAGAGTAATTTGGCTCTAAAAAACGATGAACTACATATATTAAATGGGTTCGGGAAGCTGCTCGGTATTAACGATGCAGGTGGGCAAATAGAAAATATTGAACTAACATGCGACAAACTTACTGTTTGCGAAAATCAGGCAATAGAAGACGAAAAAAAGTTTGCACGGTTATACCGCGCCTTGGGCATAATAGGCGGGGTATTTACCGCGATATTGTTTTTATAAATGGGGGATAAGGATAAACATGGAAATAGAAATTATTTATAAAATCGCGGGAATAGGGATAGTAACCGCTGTGCTTTATCAGTTGTTAAAAAACTCAAAACATGAAGAATAGGCGCTTATGACTTCCATTGCTGGGCTTGTGGTAGTGCTGTTTACACTGCTCCCCCAGATAAGCTTACTGTTTACCACAATAAAATCATTATTCGGTCTATGATTGTTAAAATAGCTGCAATTGCAATTGTAGGTGCAATAACATCCGTCATACTGCGCAGTATAAAACCGGAGTTTTGTATCGGTATTGCTATAGCTTGTTCGGTATTAATTATACTAACGATAAAAGATGACATTGCGGCGGTAATAGATGTTATGATGCAATACGCAAATGATACAGGCATACAAACAACGTACATAATAATGCTTATTAAAATCATAGGCATTGCATATTTAACGCAATTTGCAGCCTCAATATGTGAAGATGCCGGAGAGAAAACAATCGCAATGAAGGTTGAATTTGCAGGCAAAGTAGCCATTATGATTATGTCGGCGCCGCTTATGTTTACAATAATAAATTTAATTACGGGGATACTGCCATGAAAAAGATTATTGTAATGTTGTTTTTGTTGTTGACAATAACGGTACATGCCGGTGAAATGGAGCAAATGATTGAAAATCAAATCGAGCAAAGCGGAATAAGTGAATTACAAAGTCAATTAGAAAAAATTAAAAAGAATGACTTCAGCGAGATTGTTCCAAACTTTGATATTAAAAAGGCAACCAAATCCCTTGCCGCCGGAGGTTGGAAATGGGATATATCACTAATACTAAAGAGAGCTTTTGCTTTTTATTGTAAAGAGCTGTTTATAAGTATGAAAATCATGATTGCCCTTATTTCGTTAGCATTTATAAGCACACTTACTGACAACCTGCAAAAAAGCTTTAGCTCAGACGGGCCGGCAAAAGCCGCATTTTTCGTATGTTTTTTTCTGTTGTCGGCAGTAGCAGTAAACGCATTTACCGGTGCCGCCAATGCCGCTGTCGGGGTTTTGGATGATATGTTTTTTTTTATTAATGCACTTGTTCCGGTTACCTTATCATTACTTGCCGCCGGTGGTGCAGTTTTTAGCGCGGGTGTATTCCATTATGTTTTAATGATGTGTATACAAGTTGTTTCACTTATTGCTAAAAACGTTTTGGTTCCGTTAATTCTAATTTCAACCGCCCTTGGAATGGCGGGCTGCATAAGTGAACAACATTCGGTTGGCAGGCTTTCAAAGCTTTTTGGCAATGCCGCAAAATGGGTGCTTGGTGCTTTGCTCTCTGTATTCGTTGGTGTTATTTCATTACAAAGCCTTGCAATGCCTGTTGTTGATGGGCTTTCAGTTAAAACTGCCAAATACGCCATGGGCTCTTTTGTACCAATTGTGGGTAGCGTGTTATCCGATACAATAGACATGGTATTTGGTTGTTTTGCAATAATAAAAAACGCCGTTGGCGTAGCAGGTGTTATCGCAATAGTGGTAATTTGCAGTGCTTGTCTGCTGAAACTTGCCGCACAAGCATCGATGTTTTGTTTAACTGCAGCATTAATCGAGCCGATTGCGGATAAGAGACTTACCGATATGCTATCTATTATAGCCGGTACCATGACTTTTCTTTTTGTATTGGTGTTATCTGTTATGCTGTTATTTATTATTAACTTAATGATAATCATATGTGTGGGAACAAATACGGTGGTGATTGGCAAGTGAATGAATTATCACTTTGGATAAAGGGGATAATAACGATAATTGTTTTCGGCAGTTTTGCCGAAAATCTTTTGCCAAAAGGAGAAATAAAAAAGTATATCCGCTTTGCAATGGGGCTTGTAATAATTGCAATGCTAATTAAACCGTTATTTGCTGTAGGAACGATACAACTTCCCACAATTGACATAACAGAACAAAGCAACTACCGGTCCTTTGACTATAAAGAGTTTTATGTAGCCAAATTAGAGGAACGGGTTAAAAACGACTTGGGAATAAAAAATATAAAAATTTATGTAAATTCCCAACAA
This sequence comes from Clostridiaceae bacterium, assembly GCA_012511915.1. GTDB lineage: Bacteria > Bacillota > Clostridia > Monoglobales > Firm-18 > JAAZFB01. The sequence goes on along the minus strand of JAAZFB010000390.1, from coordinate 5,719 downwards.
CCAAATGAAATAATTTATGTTAGAGCAACGGAAAAAGCTGACGAAATTGCAAAGCTTTTGGGGATAACGTCTGATAAAGTGGGTGATTAGTATAAACGAGGCAATAGATAAATTTTTAAAAGGGAAGAATGTTAAATACCTTGTGTTAATTTGTTTTGGTATTATGATATTAATTGCCGCCTCGCCTTCACGTACGGGCAAGGATTTTAAAAACTTCGATTCGTATAACGAAAAACGGCTTGCCAACATCCTAAGCAAAATAGACGGGATAGGTGATGTTGAAGTGATGATATCAAGCAAAGCGAACGAAGCGGAAGGAGTGATTATTGTTGCACAAGGGGCGGGCAACCCCGAAATAAAAGAACAAATATATAATGCCTCTGCCGCTGTCTTAGGCGTTGGAGCTCATAAAATTGAGGTTTTTATCAAAAAAGGAGGAAATTGAAAATGAAAGGGTTTAGTTTTAAAGGTTTTGGAAGAAGGCAAGTTACACTTGTTTCATTAGTAATATTAATCGCAGTGGCTAGTTACATAAATATTACCTATGAGGATGATGAGTCTATGCCTGTTTCCGGAGTAATTGATATTCAACAGCAAGAGCCCCCACAGCCATCTCAAGCAGAGGACGATTATTTTACACTATCTCGACACGAAAGGGATAAAAGCCGAAGCGCCGCGATGGACGTGTTTAGAGAAGTGACGCAAGACAGCCAAGGTACTGCCGAATCAAAAGAAAATGCACAGAATGAGCTTACCGCAAGCGCAAAAGCTATCGAAACGGAAACATTGCTGGAGGGGCTTATAAAAGCCAAAGGTTTTGAAGATGCAATAGTTTACATTTCAGACGACAATATAAATGTTGTTGTAAAGACTATCGGTCTCACCCCGTCGCAAGTGGCACAAATCAAAGATTTGGTTATTGAAAACATTAAAGTCACGGTTGATAAAATAAAAATAGTTGAAATAAAACAATAAAACTGGTATAATGATGTAATACTAGTCCTAAGTTTTATAGTATGACTTTTAATTGAGGATTAGTATAAAGGTTTTTTTACTATTTGCGCCGATGCATTATCGGCGGAATGGAGGTTATTAATGAGTGTAAGTAAAGAAAAGGTAAACCAAGAAAAGAAATCGCCGGAATCAACGGGAAACATTAAAATTTCAGAAGAGGTAATCGCGATAGTTTCCGGAATTGCAGCAAGCGAAGTTAATGGTGTTGCCGGAATGAGCAGCTCTTTCGCAAGTGGTATTGCTGAGTTGTTAGGCAAAAAAAGTTTGGCTAAAGGTGTGAAAGTTGATCTCAGTGAAACCAGTACAACAATAGGCGTTTCACTCGTTGTTGAATATGGCTGCAAAATCCCCGATGTTGCATGGGAAGTGCAAGAAAAGGTTAAAAAAGCTGTTGAAACAATGACAGGTCTTGAAGTGCTCGAGGTTAATATTTTTGTAGACGGTCTTATTATGGCAAAAGAAGAAAAGGCCGCAGAAAGCGAAAAGGAATAAAACTAATTAATCTATACTAAACACTAATAAAAACCGACTGTCTTTGCGGTCTTTTCCCCGCTCGACTTTCGAATTTTTCGGTTAAATAACAATGGTTATACTAAATTCAATCAAATATAGTGTTATATTTGATTGAATTTAGTATTAATATTATAAATCTTTATGCAAAACTTCCTGCTCGATTTTTTTTATAAAAGCCTCAATGTTGAGCGCACCAACTTCTCCTTCTTTTCTTGAACGCACTGATACTGTGCCTTGCTCTGTTTCGTTATCACCCACAATTAACATATAAGGGATTTTTTGTTTTTGTGCTTCTCTGATTTTATATCCGATTTTTTCGCTTCTTGTGTCGTTTTCTACTCTAAACCCGCAACACCCCAGCCGTTGTTCTACTTTTGCGGCATATTCAAAATGTTTTTCACTTATGGGCAACACCTTAACCTGAACAGGTGCCAACCAAAGCGGAAATGCCCCGGCATACTTCTCTATTAACAGCGCAAGCGTTCGCTCATAACAGCCTATCGATGAACGATGAATAATAAACGGATTCTTTTTTTGCCCGTCAGCATCGGTATACTCCATTTCAAAGCGCTCGGCAAGCTGAAAATCAACCTGTATTGTAATTAATGTATCTTCTTTCCCGTGCACATTTTTTATTTGAATGTCAAGCTTAGGCCCGTAAAAAGCCGCTTCGCCTTGTGCTTCGACATAGTCTATTTTAAGATTATCAAGAATATCCTTCATCATGCTTTGCGCATTTTCCCACTCCCCGGGGGAGCCTATATATTTTTCGCGATTATTTTCATCCCATTTAGAAAAACGGTAAGATACATCTTCTTCCAAGCCCAAAGTGGTTAACATAAATTTTGCAAGGTCAAGTGCGCCTTTAAATTCATCTTCAAGCTGTTCAGGTGTGCATACGATGTGCCCCTCAGATAGTGTAAACTGTCGGAGCCGAATAAGCCCATGCATTTCCCCCGATGCCTCATTTCTAAACAACGTTGCTGTTTCATTATACCGAATTGGTAAATCACGGTAACTTCTCATTTTCGCGAGGTATGCCTGAAATTGGAACGGACAAGTCATCGGACGCAACGCAAACAACTCTTTGTCGTCGTCTTCATCACCCATAACAAACATCCCGTCCCGGTAATGGTACCAATGCCCTGATATTTTGTACAAATCGCTCTTTGCCATTAATGGTGTCTTGGTGAGTTGGTAGCCCCGCTTTTGCTCTTCATCTTCAACAAAACGTTGGAGTATTTGCATAATTCTTGCCCCTTTAGGCATAAGAATCGGCAACCCCTGACCGATATATTCACTTGTGGTGAAAAGCTCAAGCTCGCGCCCAAGTTTATTGTGGTCGCGCGCCTTTGCCTGCTCAAGCCTGTTTAAATAATCGTCCAATTCTTCCCTGTCCGGAAAAGAGATACCGTAAATCCTCTGCAACATTTTATTTTTTTCGTCCCCGCGCCAATAAGCCCCGGTAACACTAAGCAGCTTAAAGGCTTTTACAGAAGACACCTTTTCAAGATGAGGCCCTGCGCAGAGGTCGGCAAAATCGCCTTGCTTATAAAAGGTTATTACCTCCCCTTCGGGTAAATCGTTAATCAACTCTGTTTTATACGGCTCGTCCTTTACAAACTCAAGAGCCTCGTTTCTTCCGAGTTGAAACTTTTCAAGCCGCAAACCCTCTTTAATTATTCTTTTCATTTCCTTTTCAATTGTGCCTAAATCATCCGAGGTAAAGGGTGTTGTCGTATCAAAATCATAATAAAATCCATTATCAATCGCAGGCCCTATCGCAAGCTTAACTTCCGGATAAAGCCGCTTAACTGCTTGGGCCAATACATGAGAGGTTGTATGCCAAAACACCTTTAATTCTTCAGTTTTTAATGATTGTTTAGCCGTTGTTATCAGTCCTTTCACTTGGGTTGTCAGGCACATTATCCACCTCGTGCGCTACCACAATGACATCATCATTTGCGACGGTGATGGTTATACAACTGCCCGCTTTTATTTTATTTGTAATAAGCATTTCAGAAATAACAGCTTCTATTTCTTTTGTAATAATCCTGCGCATAGGTCGCGCGCCGTATTTATTATTGTAACCCTTTTTAACAACGTACTCCTTAAGTTCACCGGTAAATTTAAGGGTTATTCCCTTTTCAGCTGTACCCTTAGCCAAATCATCCAACATCAAAGAACAAATATCAAGCAACTGTGGTTTTGACAAATCGGTAAAGATTATTATATCATCGATTCTATTTAAAAACTCGGGGCGGAATATTTGTTTAAGCGCTGTATCCACCTTTGCCCTTATCCCCTCTGCATGGGATGAAACAAAGCCCATGGTGTTTGAATTAAGATCCGAACCTGCATTGGAAGTCATAATTATCACGCAGTTTTCAAAATTTACAACTTTCCCGTGGCTATCGGTAAGCCTGCCCTCATCAAACAGCTGCAAAAGCAGATTAAATATATCAGCATGCGCCTTTTCTATTTCGTCAAGTAAAATAATGCTGTACGGTTTTCGGCGCACCTTTTCGGTGAGCTGCCCCGCCTCATCGTATCCGACATAACCGGGCGGTGAGCCGATAATCTTTGAAACGGAATGCTTTTCGGTATATTCACTCATATCAAGCCTGATTAGCGCCTGTTCATCGTCAAAAAGCTCCTTAGCAAGTGTACGCACCAATTCTGTTTTCCCAACACCGGTTGGCCCAACAAATATGAATGAAACGGGTCGTTTTTTTGGCGATATACCCGCCCTGCTTATTCTAATTGCACGTGCGACGGCATTAACCGCATCATCCTGACCTATAAGGCGTTTGTGCAGACGTTGTTCAAGGGTGATTAGTTTTTCCGTTTCAAGTTCGGTTATCCGCTTGACCGGTATTTTTGTCCACATTTCAATAATTGCGGCAACATCTTCTGTAGTTAAATATGTTGGGACGCATTCTTTTTCAAGCTTTTTTATCTCTTCAATAAGGCGGCATTCGTTAATCTTTAAGTTTGCTGCCTTTTGATATTCCTCAATAGAATCTGCAGATGCGGCGTTTTCTTTTTGCCTCTGAACCTGTTGAAGCTCATTTTTTAAATTCTCTAACTCGGTAAGCTTATAATTGTTAAGATTTGCTCTTGCGCCTGCCTCATCGATTACGTCTATAGCCTTATCGGGCAAAAACCTGTCGGATATATAGCGTTTGGATAAAATCGTAGCTGTCTTTATTATTTCATCCGTTATTATTATGGTATGATGCTTCTCATAATAATCTTTTATTCCTTTTATTATTTCAATGGTTTCTTCAACAGACGGTTCTTCAACTATCACCTGCTGAAAACGCCTTTCTAAGGCGCTGTCCTTTTCTATATGCTTTCTGTATTCATTTAGCGTTGTAGCGCCTATTACCTGAATATCACCTTTGGCAAGTGCGGGTTTTAATATATTTGCCGCCCCCATCGCGCCTTCAGCATCACCGGCGGCAACAATATTATGTAGCTCGTCAATAACAAAAATAACATTCCCCAATGCCTTAGCTTCTTCAATAATAGCTTTAACGCGTGCTTCAAATTGCCCCCTAAATTGCGTGCCGGCAACTATAGCGGCAAAATCCAGTAAATATATTTCCTTATTAAGTAGCTTGTTAGGTACGTTTTTTTCAGCAATTCTTACAGCTAAGCCCTCGGCGATAGCGGTTTTACCAACCCCGGGCTCACCGATTAAAACAGGATTGTTCTTGGTACGCCTGTTTAAAATTTGCGTTACCCTTGTAATTTCCGTTTCACGCCCGATAACCCTATCAATTTCATTATTATGCGCTTTTGCAGTTAAGTTGGTGCCAAACTGTTCTATTGCTTTTTTTCTTTCCGGCTTATTGGCTGTTTTAGTTTTTGTCTCTTTTTTATTTTCATTGCTATCATCTTTATCTGAATCAGCAAACATATTTTTCATCATAGGCATCATTTGCTGTAACTTGTCTTGTGTAACCTCCGGCAAGTTTTCCATTATGCCCTTATTCAATTCGTCAAACTGCTGCTCATTAATGCCCATCTGCCTTATTATATCATTTAGCGGCTCTATACCAAGTTCTTTCGCGCACGTCAAACAATACCCCTCGTTTTTCTGGGTACTGCCCTCAACTTTGGTTACAAATACAACAGCGATATTCTTATTGCACTTTTTACATAACATAGGTCTGCGCCCCACTTT
>JAAZFB010000389.1 GCA_012511915.1 Clostridiaceae bacterium | reverse complement strand
CTGATATAATTATCAATTAGGTGACGCATGTCAGCTTCGTACTTTTTCAAATCGATATAATCACCGCTGGCAAGTTTTATCTCATCTCTGATCTTTTGATAATAGACCACTTCTTTTTTTATATCCTCAATTTGTTTTTTACTGTAGTCAAATCCATCAAAATCGCTCACAATATCAGCAAAAGCACGAAGTACTGAAGCCGTAAATTTGTATAGTGCTAATCTTTTTGTTTCGTTTTCTTCAAGTTCCTCTACATCTCCATCATTTTCAAAGCAAAAATATTTGATGTATTCCAGTGTGGTACGGGGCATTTTTACTGGTTCACATAATGCTCTCAAGCTTTCAAGAAGCTCTTCCAAATGTTTCTTCGCTTCCTGTACACGATTTTTAAGTAAACCGGTCACATCCGATGCTTCAAAGCCATCAAAGGCTTCAGATGTATAATCAGCCACAGCTTCTTCCAAACTCTTAAAGAGATCCATATAGTCAATAATATAACCATATTCCTTATCGTCACCATCAAGTCGATTAACACGGCAGATGGCCTGAAAAAGACCATGATCACGCATGGATTTATCAATATACAAATATGTGGCACTGGGTGCATCAAACCCTGTAAGAAGCTTGTCCACAACAATTAGAAGTTTCATCTGCCCAGGTTCTTTCACGAAACGTTCCTTTACTTCTTTTTCAAAGGTTTCAACATCCTTGCCATCTAGCATTTTCTGATATACGGCATATTTGAAACGATTCTCGGTATCTCTTGACTCTCCCGTGGCCTCGCCTTTAATTTCTGATATATCGGCAGTATAGGAAGTTACTATGGCGCATTTGGAAAAACCATTATCGGTAAACAACTTATAGTATTTACACGCCTCATATATACTTGAAGCAATCAATATGGCATTGCCGCGATTATTGCTCAGCCTGTCCTTTATCTCCATATCAAATATAATATCTGATACTATTTTGGATAATCTTGCTTCAGAACTGTAGACTTCCTTTAATGTACCCCAACGCTTTTTCAGCCTTGCTTTAGCAAGCTCAGTCAGGCCTCTTGTTTTGGTTTCAAACCAAAGATCTATCTTATCTTGGGATACAACTTCCTGCGGAACATCCTTTGCTTCATAGCGCAAATCAAGAACCACCTTGTCTGCTACCGCCTCAGGATATTTGTAGGTGTGGATATAGGTGCCGAAAACCTCAATACTGCTTTTTATTCCTCGCTTTGTCATCTCTTTTCTGCTAAGCAACGGTGTTCCTGTAAATCCAATGAATACGGCGTCAGGCAGAATTGTGCTCATGGCCTTATGGAGTTTACCTGATTGTGTTCTGTGGCATTCATCCACAAAAATATAAAATTCTCCTTTGGGTTTAAACCCCGGTGGCAGGCTTGCCATAAGCTGCTCTATATAGCCATCGTAGGCCTTGTCGTCGTCACCCTTATTTCGGCCAAATTTATGAACTAATGAACACATTACTCTTGGCGTAGTAGCATTAAGTTTCTCAATTAGGTCGGCGCTGCTCTTGGTACGATATATCTCATCTCCAACACCGTCAGCTCCAAAGACTTTATTTTCAATCTGATCATCCAATTCTTCACGGTCAGTAATAATTAGAACTCTGGATTCTGGATTATTTTCTTTGATCCAACGGGACAGCCATACCATGGTTAGGCTCTTACCGCTACCTTGGGTATGCCAGATAATACCGCCTTCCTTTGCTTTGAGTCTCTGCCTTGCTGCCATAACTCCAAAATACTGATTGTGACGACATATCTTCTTATAACCACTGTCAAAAACGATGAAGTTATAGATAATGTCAAGCAGGCGTTCTTTCTGACAAAGACTGATCAAATGGCGGTCCATCTTATAGCCTTCCGATTCACTTTGCGCTTTGATAAACAAGGATAGAGTATCTGTGGCTTTCTCATCCTCTTTCCATTCAATGAAATATTTTTCATGTGTTTCTATAACACCAATACGAAGCCCTTCTGTATAATTGCCCGCCATAACCAATTGTATGGTTGAAAAGAATGGTCTGATAAAATTATTGGTCTGGTTGTCCAGGTTCTGTCGTATACCTTCGGAAACAGAGACAATACTGCGCTTGAGTTCAAGTACGCAAACCGCGATACCATTGATATATAACACGATATCAGGTCAATTTGTATGCTCGCCTCTAACCGTTACTTCTTCCGCAAATTAGAAAT
>JAAZFB010000388.1 GCA_012511915.1 Clostridiaceae bacterium | reverse complement strand
GTCTTGTGACCTATTCCCGGTAGCGTTTCAAATTGTTCTATCAGTTTTGCAAGCGGGGCTACATAATATTCCATTGCATTAAAATAAACCGGGCAGATTTATACCGCCGGTAAGTTTACCCATTTCCCCGGTCATCATTTCGTTTGCTTTTGAAATTGCTTCGTTAACCGCCGCCATAACAATATCTTCAAGCATTTCAATATCTTCCGTCTCAATAATATCGGGATCTATTTTTATTGATTTTACTTCCTTTTTACCGTTCATTGTTACAGTAACAGCGCCGCCACCTGCCGATGCTTCCACCAAGCGGTTTTCGACATCTTGCTGTATGCTTTCCATCTGTTGTTGCATTTTTTGAGCTTGTTTTAACATGTCATTCATATTTCCGCCCATTTTTGGGTATTTGTTTTTTGCCATAGGCTTCTGCCCCCTTTAATATATTGTCATTTGGTCATCCAAATAGGTTTTTTTTGCAATAAGCTCGTCAATAGGTTGTGACTTATCATTTTGTTTGTTGTCAAGCTCTGTATGCGTTGCAAATTTAATAGCTAAACCGTGCAAGCTATTATTTAACAACTTAACTAAATTTTCGTTTTTGCACGCGAAATCTTTAAGTGTGGCCTCTTTAAAGATTATATTGGCACACCCGTCTTGAATTACACATTCGGTATCATTAAGTAAAGGCGCGGATGCGGCATCTTGGGTTCTGATTGCTTCGACAGTCAGCGCCCAATCGTCCTTTGCCTTTGGCTTGTCTTTAGCTTTTTTGTTATCAATAGCAACAGCATCGGTAGGTTCATCTTTAGTTTTCACGGGCAAGTTGCCGAGTACAATAGCAGATTCTAAGTTTTTTATGCGTGCTGCGAAAGCTTCGTTCGTTGAATCTAATTCAGGTTTGCATATTTTAACAATTGCGGTTTCAAGTATTATTCGTGGATTGGTTGCCCATTTGCATACTGCAAGAGTATCCGAAAAAGTCTTTATCGAATGAACAATCATCTCTTCAGTGGCTTTTTTTGAAAGTTCTGTTAAGTACTCTAAATCTTCTTTGGATTTATCTAAAATTTCACTTGCAGTCAAACAGATTTTGCATATCAACAATTCTCTAAAAAAACCAAGTAATTCTTCAGCAAAAAAAGTAATCTCACGCCCCGTTTTTATTGCATCGTTTGTGTAAGCTATTGCCTGTGAGATATCACCACTGATGAGCGCTTTTGAGGTTTTAAACACAATTTCGCTGCCTGTTATGCCGGTAAGTTTTTCAACGTACTCTTTTGTTATTTCACCTGTTATTCCGCTGCAAAGGTCAAGTATACTGAGCGCGTCCCTCATAGAACCGTCGCTTAAAACTGCTATAAGCTTTATTGCATCCAAAGAGATTTTTATCTCTTCGGTGCGTGCTATTTCAGCCAATCTGCCCGATATATGGTGGTTGGAAATTCTGCGAAAGTCAAACCGTTGACAGCGTGATTGAATTGTAGCAGGGATTTTGTGCGGTTCGGTTGTTGCAAGAATAAATATTACATGTCGTGGAGGCTCCTCAAGCGTTTTCAGCAAAGCATTAAACGCCCCCGTTGAAAGCATATGTACTTCATCTATAATGTAAACCTTATACTTTACATTAGCAGGGGTATACGCTATTTCGTCCCGTAATTTTCTGATATCGTCAACGCCGTTATTTGAGGCAGCGTCTATTTCGATAATATCAATTATTGTGCCGCTCTGCGTGCCTATACAGCTTGTGCATTTATTGCATGGATTGCCGTTGGGTTCGGGGGTTTCACAGTTTACTGCCCTACTGAATATTTTTGCGGTAGATGTTTTGCCGGTGCCTCTTGTACCGCAAAAAAGGTAGGCATGCGCTACCTTATTGTTAACCAATTCATTTTTTAGCGTTTCGGTGATATGCGATTGACCGATTACATCTTCAAAAACAATCGGGCGCCATTTTCGATAGATTGCCTGGTATGACACTAATTATTGCCCCCCTAAAAATCCTTATATAAAAAAACATACCGCACAACTCATTGTCGATATGAGTACATAAGCGTTAACTGAGTAAAAATATTCAAATCCGGCTACCCTGGGGCACACAAAACAATTACTTATCGCTGCTTCGTTCCCGACCTGACGAGGTTCATAACGTTTTGTTGCACAGGACCCGACTCTCATCATATTTTTCAAAGCTTCAGACCTTATATAATCAATACCTCAAAAGAGTATTCATCCCCATTATAGCGGATTATGGGTACAGGGTGCCGCTACTTCCCCGATTAGTGCGGTATGTATTTATTATAATATAATTTTGCCCCGAATTCAAGGAAATATCAAAAAATATTAAGTATTGGGTGTTGAATAATTGGATGACACAAATTTTATGCGGCAAATTTCTGTTTGAATCTCACGAATTTACATCCCCAATTATTCAAAACCCTTATGTCTACCTGTCTGAATGAGGTTTTGACGTCTCACCTTTGAAAATAAAATCATCTAAATCTTCTTTAGTTAATGGCTTATTTTCTTTCTCTTTTCGGGAAGTATTGTTGATTTTATCATTTTTACACACTTAAAGCACCTCCATAATAAAAATTGAAAGCATTAATTACTACTATTGTGTAACATTTATTGAAAAAAGTTAATGTAGATGTTATAATAGTATAATTATTATATCATAATTAATATGATTTTAAAAGGATAGATACATATGAAAATCATAAGTGTTATGCTAATTATACTAAATATTTTCCCAATTATGTCTTTTTCTGCAGAAAACAGTATGCAAGGCATTGTTTCTACCGTTAAAAAAAAGCTTGATATACCTGAATATTACACGGAATTTCACAGTGACATTAAGCAGAGTGCAACTGAGACGTTATATAATATGTCATGGCGCGGTGAAAATTCAAAAGGCGGCGGTTATGTTGGTGTTACCGCTGATGAATTAGGTAGGATAATTTACTATAATAATTACGAATACGGTAGTTTTGAGGGAGACTATAAACTTGCGGCGTTTGACTATGGACAAGCCGAACAAATCGCATATGAGCAATTAAAAAAAATATGCCCTGAATTTGCATACAGTGTCAGACCCAAAAGCAGGGAGAATTATTTAGTCAGAAACAGCGATTTTTACCAAATCCATTTTGTGAGATTTGAAAACGATGTGCCATATTACGATAACTATATTATCGCAACTGTAAATGCCCGTGATAATATCCTTTCTGAATTTGCGGTACGCTGGTATGATATTATCAATTTTCCAAAACCGCAAGGCATTATTACATCAGAACAGGCAAAAAGTATGCTAAAAAAAAGAATAGGAATTTCTTTAGAATGCATTACTGATACTACGGGTAAAGCATCTTTGCTTTACAGTGTCAACAAGCAAAAAGCTGAGTATATTAATGCGTTTACCGGTGAAATCAACAACACAAATTTAACGTGGGGTAAATATTTTACCGGCAATACAATATTTCAAACACGCGCTGAAAACAGAGTTGCCGCGGGTGATTTGCCCCCCGATTTACTGTCGGTTACAGAGGTAATAAACGGCATCAGAGCTAAAATAAAGATTATCAGCGGATATACATTAAAGACTCACACTACCTTAACGGATTTGCAAGACAATTATTATTACAAAATTCAATTTGCCAACACGCAAGATAGCATTATTAATGTTGAAATAAATGCGAAGACACAAGAAATTACGCGGTTTAGCTTGGGTGAGGATTATGGCGAAGACTACGGCATTCACGAACAGGAGGCACTTGATAAGGCTTTCGAATTTGCCCGGGATTTAGCGCCTGAAAAGATTAAAATTTGCGACATGGGCGAGATAAACAAAGTTCAGGCAGAAAACGGCGGGTATAACTATCGTATCATGTTTACAAGGTATGATACGGGCATAAAGTATACAGATAACGGGATTGTAATTATTATATCCGCGCAGAGCGGCAGGGTGTTATCTTTTCAAACGATTTGGGATAATACCTTACCTGATGTGCGACCTGACATAACCGAAGAAGAGGCTTTCCAGGCGTTGTTTTCAAAAGGTGAATATAGTGTCAGATATATAACAATATCCAAATCAAAAATAAAAATACCCAAGAATGTAAATGATATTGATGTCAGATTGGTGTATGATTTCTTGCCTGAAGTGCCGCAAAATGTAAATGCGCATACCGGTGAGGTCTGTTATAGAAACTTCGTGCCGTTTCTAAAAGATACAAGCGAAGTATTTTTGGATATAGAACAACACCCGTCGAAAAAAGCCATTAAAACATTGCTGTCGGCGGACTTTTTTGACTACGATAAATACTTTTATCCGGATAATGATATAACACAAGCACAATACTTTAATTGGTTATATAAAGCTATAAAAAATTATGTTCTTTACGGTGATGAATTATATAAGGAACTGTATCAACAAAGTGTGTTGGAAATACAAGAAAGGGAAGGTGACGCAACCATCACCTTTGAAAATGCAATAAAATATGCTGTAAGGTTATTGGGCTTTACAAAAGCTGCCGAGCTTAAAGATACATATAAGACAAACTTCATTGATGAGGGAGCAATAAATCCTGAACTTATAGGTTATGCAGCAATTGCGCAAGGCTTGGGAATAGTGGGAGGGAATGCTTTTGTACCAAAAAGAACAGTAACAAATTCATTAGCGGCTGAAATAATTTATAATATACTCATACCAAGAAAGCGGGGGGAAAATGAGAACTAACTTAACATTATTAACAGATTTTTATGAATTTACGATGGCAAACGGATATTTTGAACAGGGAATAGGCGATAAGACCGCATATTTCGATTTGTATTTTCGTAAAATACCCGATGGCGGCGGGTTTGCCATAATGGCGGGTTTGGAGCAGGCAATTAATCATCTGAGCAATTTAAAGTTTACTGATACTGATATTGAATTTTTACGGTCCAAAAACATTTTTTCAGAAGGTTTTTTGAAATATCTTAAGAACTTTAAATTTGAATGTGATGTATGGGGAATAGAAGAAGGCACACCCATATTCCCCAATGAACCGCTTATTGTGGTGAGGGGGCCGATAATACAGGCCCAGTTGATAGAAACGATGATTTTGTTAACGATAAATCATCAGTCGCTTATTGCTACCAAAGCAAACCGAATTGTGCGTTCTGCCCATGGCAGAGATGTAATGGAATTCGGTGCCCGTCGTGCACAAGGTTATGACGGTGCCGTTTATGGCGCACGCGCTGCATATATCGGCGGTTGCGAATCCACCTCGTGCACTGTTGCAGATAAACAATTTAATATTCCCTC
>JAAZFB010000387.1 GCA_012511915.1 Clostridiaceae bacterium | reverse complement strand
GCCATTATGGTGCTTTTGTATTCTTTTAGGCTCAAGAACAACACCAATTTTTATAAAGGAGAAATTTATTTATGGGACTACTTGACAACATCAGCAAGAAAATCGGCAATGCTATCGAAACCTCTGCGGCGAAGAATATGACCGGCGCGACAAAAGAGGAGTACGAGAAAGACAAAGCCGCCAAAGCAGAAGGGGCAGCGCAAGCAGCAGCCAACGCGGTCAAACCTATCAGCGGAAGCTACGAAAAGACCGAGCTGGAAAACCTGGACGCCTTACTGAAAAAGATCGGCGCAATAGACGACGAAGTGCTTTGGATCGGCGGTTTCCTAAAACTCGGAGCCAACAAAAACGCCGTATTCGCGAATATTCTCAGCGGCAAAAAGAATCTCAAATTCCTGACCTACAATTCAGGGCTATTTTATCTCATCAGACTTGATAACGGAAAGATAATGTCTTACAAAGGTTTCCGAAAGGAAGATGTCTCATCCGTAAGTTCCAAAAACAGCCTCTTTGAAAAAACCTTCAAAGTCGAGCTGAGAGACAGAACGACTTTTATCATCGGTGTTGCGGCAAACAAAGGCAAAATAGCTCAAATGAAAAGCAAATTGAAATAGGATTTATCAATAACAAGAACATACTTTTTTCTAAAAAGGTGAGGGCACAGCCTCACTTTTTAATATTTGGAATGAACATAAACTGCCTATATTGTTTTGCTATATGCAACCGCTTTAATAATCCGAGGTTGACGGAGCGGGGCAAGCCATTTATAATGTAGCTAGGAGATTGACAATATGGCAAGGGTGAAAGAATTTTTCTCTAAGAATCCAATGGCATGGGAATTTGCCAAATATACAATATTTTCGGTTTTAGCAGGGTGATTAGAGCTGATTATTTTTGCGGTACTAAACTATATCTTGCCTCATAAAGGTATCAATAGCCCGATAAACTGGTTCGTTTTTGTCTATCCCACCGCAGCCGGCGGATTGGGCGCTTTTATTGCCTTCGTCGTGTCTTCCGTTGTCGGGCAGGCATTGAAGTTTATCACCAATTTCAAAAAGACTTTTAAGTCTACAAACAATATTTTCTTAAGCGCTTTCGGTTTTGCCATAATGGCAATCATAATAGTCGTCGGTCTTAATCTTTATGTGGGCGGTCTCCTAAACAAAGAGTTACACAGATGCAGCTTTTACAAATGAAATTAGTGTTATAACCATTAATTTAGGGACCATTGCTCTTTATGCAAAATGGAGCAGTGACACCACCACCACCACGACGGAATCCGCTTATCAACGCATAAACGCAAGTGGTATCCCTACTGCAAGCGGTAATTATATATTGTTTGGCGAATATCCACAAACAATCAAGGCAAACAATATCACAGTAGGCACTTCAACAGATACAAGAGGCTACTGCTTAGGCAGTGATGGCTATTATTATGCCAAAGTAACGGCAACGCCTTGCAGTAGCGGTTACACATTCTCTACTAGTGCAACAGTATCAAGCGGCACGGTATATTACTTCAAGGTAGAGCCAATCAAGTGGCGGATACTAAGCGAAAGTGGAGGCACAGCTCTAATACTATGCGAAAGCATAATTGCTAATATGTGGTATGATGGCAGCAGTAACAACTATATGAACAGCGAAATAAGAGCGTGGTTGAATGGTGAATTCTACAATAAAGCGTTCACTGCACTACAGCAAGAGCTGATACAAATAACAAATGTAGACAACAGCGTATACAGCACAGGCTACAGTAGCAACTCCTATGCCTGCG